>CACYBU010000001.1 GCA_902772665.1 uncultured Methanobrevibacter sp.
TTCATCGGATAACTCCGAATTGCGAGTTTTTAACTTTTTAATTTCATCGGATAACTCCGAATTGCGAGTTTTTAACTTTTTAATTTTTCTTCTTGACAATATTAAATCATTATTTAACTTAAATATCCTCTCTAAATTATCATAAAAATCAACTGACATCAATATTTTATTTCGTGTATTTGCAAAATAAATTTCAATACGTGACTCGAAAAATGTGAATTTTTTAGGCAATTCCATTAAATAATCAGATTTTAATTCCCATTTTCTAATTGGTGAACTTATAATATCTGAATATGGGATTGTAAATGAAAAATCATCATTCTTAAAAATAACTGGATATGATATTTTTTCAAGAAAAATAACATTTTCAATTATCACACAATCAAACCTGTGCTTACTTTTACCTTCAAATACAAAAGAACCATCAGCATAATCAATATTATCTATACAAATTAAATCAGTGTTTATCTTTCTGATATTTATGAAAAATATTTTGTTTAATCCAATGCCAAACTCAAAATCAAAATTATTAAAAATAATACTTTGTCTTCTGGTATTAATTAAATAAGATTCCTTACAATAAGAATCATAATAATATTTTATTTTTATTTTAAGGGAATGTTTATCCATAATTAAATCAAATGGAACAATAATTTGATTGCCCATTATTTCCAAATCATATTCCTGGTCATTTTCATCAATTAATATTGCATTAACCTTATGAGATAATTTTGAAGATAAATAATTAATTTTAGCTTCAAATTCAATGAAAATGTTTTTATCATTATGCACCACACCAGTTTTTTTAACGGATAATTCCTCATTTACACTATCTTCAGTGAAGTTAATTAAACTAAGATATTCCTGATTTAGATTTAATCTCATGTCAGGATTCTTCTTTAACTTATTTTGTAAAGGTGCAAAATACAATAAACTGCCAACATCTTTTTTTTCAATCATTTTATAGACAACTTTAGAATATGAATTTAGATTTTCCTTTAGTTCCATTGGAATTGAAGATATTATGTCCAAAATCTCATCCAGCAAATTATCAATTGAATCTAAAGGATAATTTTCAATTTTTTTGATAAATAACAATAAATCATGAGACAACCATTTTTCATATAGAACATTAACTGTTGAATCTTTAAAATCATATTTTATAATCAAATCCTTGATTAATCTAATTATTTCTAATCTGTCTTTAAAGTTTTTGATATCCTGATTATTTTGAGTAACTGATGAAGAGTTGGTTCTAAGTCTCCAGTAATAGAAATAATAGTCTAAAAACACAAATGATTCAGATTTACAATAACATTCCATGGAAAATAACAAATCTTCAAAATATATCTTTTTCTCTAAAAATTTAATATTTTTTTCTTCAAGAAATTGTTTTTTAATAAGCTTGTTACATGCAATGCTATCCCAAACCAATTGAGGATGATTATCCAAACCAGAAAGTTTCGTATTTTCCTTCAATCCATGCAAACTGTTTTTAAATAATTTTTCATTCTTGCAGTTGTATCTGTCAAATCTCAAGACATTTGCTACAATAAAATCATAATTTCCCCGATTAACTACATCATATAATTTTTCATAACTATCAGGAATTATAATGTCATCAGAATCTAAAAAATGAATGTATTCTCCCTTAGCATGTTTTAAACCAAAATTCCTTGCAACACCCTGACCGTTATTTTCTTTATGAAATGCAAAGAAATTTTCATAATCTAGGGCATATCTTTCTATGATATATCTTGAATTATCAGTACTGCCATCATCAATCATCAAAACTTCAATATCATCCAAAATAGTTTGATTTAAGATGGAATCTAGTGTATCTTCAAGATAATCTTCAACATTATAAATTGGAATTATAACTGAAATTTTAGGATTACTCATTATTTCACTACATTTAACTTATACAATACAAAATCTATTGCTAAACATATTTAAATTTAATCATTGAAACCAGGTCCATCAGATATCAAATATTAACAAGATTTTACATTTTACATTTAGTTACATGTTTACTGCACATATAATACATTATTTTCATGTTATTTATATAAATAAAACATGTATTCAATTTAATACAAAAAATATATATAAAATATCTATTCAGCAAATATTGTGAAAATAACAAAAACCCTATTAAAAACAGGATTTATTCCTTATTTAAGGACACTAATATATCTACAGTTATAAATTATAAGTATATGTAGTTATGGAATGTTTTTAACGCATTATTTCCCCACATATCTATTATCAAAGATAGTTAATAATTTAACACCAAATTACTCAATTAAGTCCAACATATATTCCAATTGTCTTAATGACCATAATATTCCTTGCATGGTTGATAACATTTATATTTAGCAAGATACCAATATTAATAATATTTCAGTGGATTAAAATAGGAGGTGTTTATTATTAGATTAAATAATATTATACTTTTTTGTTGCATTTTGATTCTGTTCACATGCATTGGTGCAATAAATGCTGCATCGGACAATATTACCTTAAATCAAGAAATACCCGACGCAGATAATTATATTCATTTCCCGACGGAAAATGTATCTAATGAAGATACAAATGATTCTGATATGAATCACAGCAATGTTAAAACATTCACCGATTTATCAAATTTAATCAATGATGCTGAAGAAGGTTCAGTTTTAAATTTAACTGAAGGATATAAGTATGATTCCGATTCAGATGAATTATTTTATGAAGGTATAAAAATTTCAAAAAACCTGACAATTGTAGGACAAAATAATTCTTATATCGATGGAAACTATCTTGCCAGATGTTTACATGTAGATAAAAACTGTAGTGTGACTTTAAAAAATTTAGTAATAAAAAATGGTTATGTTGAAACTATTGATGGCGGAGCAATCCTTGCCGACACCAATTCCAATATCTCAATTGAAAATTGTACATTTCATGGAAATAAAGCATACAATTCAAATGGTGGAGCAATATACGGTTGTAATGGAACATATATCATGATTTATAATTCGGAATTCTACAACAACACAGGTTCAAGAGTCAGCAAAAAACAATGGTCAGAATTTAAAAAAGGAATGGGCAGCGCCATCTGTATGAAAATAGGGACTGTTTTAAAACTTTATGACAGTGTTTTTAGAGACAATATCGGATATTTAACCACCATATTAATAGTTACATGGGATGATGTGAATACTAATCAAAGTATATTGTATGTGGAAAACTGTCTATTTGAGAATAATACTGCAAGAACCAACAGTGTAATTTATTTAGATGAATTTGGGATTGCCGAAATCATAAATTCCGTTTTTAAAAATAACGTTGCCACATATTACGGAGGAATTGTTGCACTTGATACCTCAAATTCAACACTAGTTAAGAATTGTACTTTTGAAAATAACTCTGCAATAAATGGAGGAGGTATTTACATTAATTCCTATGATTCAAATTACAGATCTAATGTTAAAATAATCGATTCAACATTCACACAAAACACTGCTAATGAACATGGAGGAGCAGTATTTTCAAAATATGGTGTGTTAGAAATTGATAACTGTACTTTTAGTAATAATGAAGCTTACACCAGTGGAGGAGCAGTTTATACACATATAGGCTTAATAAATATTACAAATTCCAATTTCATTGAAAATTCTGCTTCTTATGGAGGAGGATTAGTATTGAAGACAGATGAAAATAATGTTACTGAATCATCATTTGTTCAAAACAATGCAACGGTATGCGGAGGTGCAGTTTATTCAACAATGCAGAATGTAGTTTCAACAGGTTGTATTTATTCAAATAATTCCGCTCCAAAAGGCTCAACTGTTTATGGAGCATTTCATGCTAAAATAACCAAATATGTAGCTATTTCAGGTTATGTTAAATTGAAAATTATCATAACTTCACTGTGGGGAATGCCTATTTCCAATCAACTACTTAAGGTTAAAATAAATGGATATACTAGCGGATGGCTTAAAACTGACTCGAATGGTAAGGTGATATTCACTGTTCCCAAAAATAAGATCGTGACTAATAAGACATTATCTATTACAATGGAACAGGGTGTTTGTTTTGTGACCAGTTATCTTTATAAATATTCCGCAAAAATCACCGTTCCCAAGACCGTCAAAAAGTCTTCAAAGCTAAAAGTTACTATTATAAATAAGAAAAATAATAAGCCATTTAATAATACTAAATTCAAAATAAAAGTTTATACCGGGAAGAAGTATAAAACTTTTTATTTAAAAACAAATAGCAAAGGTGTTCTTAAAGTCAAGATGGATACATTTAAAAAAGGAAACCATAAAATTCATGTCTATTTAAATACTAATAGTAACTACATCAGTAAAAAAATATCATTTAAGATTAAATAGATTTAATAATCTATTTCTTTTACTTTTTTAAAAACCATGTATGATGCATGAATTTGAAAAATAGACATTTTAAATCAAGCCAATCCATTGAGGATAATATAACAATGAACCTCTCCAACAAAATATTGTATTACCATTTATAGTAATCTGATGAACATTAAATGAGTATATACTGTTTATTTTATATTTGATAATAGTTTTGAAGTTTTCAGGGGATAATGTTTTTCTACTTTTGCAACTTTCAGGAATTTGTTATTCATAAGAAATATTATTTTCATAAACCACTATAATAAAGATAAACTCTTATACGAATATGATTTAAACAATATCTAACTGATTTAACTAAAACTAATTAATTCAGAACTAAAAAAAAAAGAATGGGTTTAAAAAAAACCCCTTAAATTATTTTGCACCAATATACCTATTGAGATAGGGAACTCTATTGAGTAAAGCAAGTATACCCCATGACAATAGGAGAGTTCCTATAAATAATGCTAAATATAGGCCTTTAAACGGCAATGTTGAAATTAATATTAACATTAAGAAATTCAATATTACATGATGTACCAAATAGATTCCATAACTATATTTAGCTATTGAAAAAACAGATTTTCTAAAAATTCCATCAGGATTTGTTAAGAAATTAAAATTTAGATTCAATTGTTTGAAATTTTTAAACAATACAAATATTCCCATTGATTCAACTGCTAAAAATATTGAATATCTGCTGAAATAATATATCTCACTGGTATCAGACATTAAATATGAAATAAATATCATACAGATTACCGGAATAACCATCATTATGATTCCACAATAAACATTATTGAATATTTTACGTTCAGTATGCCTTAAATAGTAACCTAAAATAACCATACCTATAGCTCCAGCAAAGTATTTCAATTGTATAGGGAAGCTAAATCCTAATGTAAAATCAAATAAACATGTTATGAGCCAGAAAAACAAGAAATATTCAGCTTCTTTCAAATCAGCATGCAATAACCATCTGTTTATTATAGGCATAGTTAAATATGTTCCCAGTATCATCCAAAAGAACCAGTAAGGACGGAACCATATTCTTGATTTTGCCATATAACCTTTTAAAAGGAATGTTATGAATCCTTTCAGGTCATATGAAGCAAAGGTTCCCCAATCATAGTGGTGGAATATTGCAACTGATGACGGGATGAAAACTGAAACTAAAAATATAACTACAGTTAAAATAAACCCCCATAATACAAATGGATAAACAATTCTTGGAATTCGCTTTGATAAAAAGGGCTTAATCTCCCAAACTCTACCTAATGAAAGTGCACCAGATAACATCAAGAAGATATCCACACCACATCTAAAAAAAGTTCCTGTAAAATCAGTGATAAACCAATTAATGGAAGGAATCGCTGCATAATCTCCTACAACCATAAATGATAAATTTTGAAAAACATGAAACAAAATTACAGATATAATTGCTAATGTTCTTAAAGCATCGAAATAAAAAATTCTTTTTGATTTCTTTTTTGTCCCAACTACATTCGTCATTAAACTTATCTCCTTTAAAAAATTAATCCTCCAAATATATTTTGAACCTACCAAGTAATTAAATTTATTGTTTATTAAACTGTTAACTATTAAAAGGATTAATACAATTTTTTCAAACCAAATGACATCCTCATTTAATAGTTAATTTAATAAACTAAACTAGTAATAAAAAACAGTTTTTAATCCAACACTATTAAAATTATGACTCATAATTTTAATTTAATGAATCATAACATCATAACTTCTATAAAATATAATTAACCAACTATATCTTATTCAACAATAGAATAAAAATCGCCGATTATTTTCTCATTAAACTCCTCATAATCAATGTTTAATGTATGAATATTTCCTTTCATAAATTCATACATTCCTTCCAATATGCCTTCCTGAGAGTTTTTCACAATATTTCCACCATAATCTCTCAGCCATTGCGTGCCTACAACATCAGTTGAAATAACTGGAACTCCTAAGGTATCCGCTTCCATTATAACAATTCCCCATCCTTCATAAAATGAAGATAAAATAAACAAATCACACTGTTTTAAAATAGGCATAGGATTGGAAATTCCTTTAATTAATGAAATATTATCACCATATTCAAGACTGTTAATTAAATCAACCGTATCTTCATATAAAGGACCATGCCCTCCAATGATAATCAGCTGACTGTCAGGAAAGTCCTTGCAGAATTCATTGAATGCATTTATCAATCGGAAATGACCCTTTTCAGGAGAAAATCTGCCAACAGATATGAATTTTTTGCCTTTTTTTGATAAAACAGACTCAATATCATGGTTGTGTGAATAAAACTCTGTGTTTTCATCAAACTGTATTTCCTTTTTGGAATCCTCTATAATGGATTTATAGTTATTTATATTATGAATAACAGAGATATTGTCTGATTTTCCGCTTATTTCACTGGTTGGTTTAATCAAATCCTTTGAAACAACACAGACATGATCAGATTTGGAGTAAACTTCTTTTAAGATATCTTTATTCTGATTGCCTCTTGTTTTTATTTCCTGAATCATATCATTGTGAACCCAGACTGCATTTTTAAAATTATTGTGAGAAAATAATAAAGACTGATTTTTATTATAACCGTCATAATCAATTAATAATTTAAACTTTAAAGGAAAATACTGTCTGTTAAAAGACCTTTCAAACAGATTATTTAACGGAGTTGTAAATTTCATGTCAGGATTATGAAAAAATTTATCGTAATGCCTTTTTTCCCGGTATGTTGGAATCAGATTAAATCCGAAAGGTAAATATTCAACACCCTCAGGTAGGTTTTTAAGAATTTCTGTATGATTTTCAACAATATTTTCATCCCACTGCTTGAAGGATATGAAATAGTTATACTTATCTAAATCAACTCTTGATAAAAAATTGATAAGAGATGTGAATATCCCATTATTTAATAATGATCCTGCATAAATAAGAATATTTTCCTTATTGTTTTTAATAGAAATTTCTCTACAACAGGTTTCATGATTAAAAATATGTTTACATATGTATTTGACACTGTCCAATCTGTCAAACCGGCAGAATTTATTGATAAATTCTTTATCATCATAATTTTTCGCTGAATTTAACTCACTGACCAAATCATCAACATTTTTGACTTTTGGAAAAGGCAAATCTGATAACAAGAAATAAAATTCCCTATCAGCACAATACTCATCTTCATCATAGTTAAAAAGAACTATTTTTCTTTTAGAAATTGCAAAATCCACAAAAACTGTTGAATAATCAGTTATTAAAATATCCGCCATATTCAAAACATCATATTCTTCATAACCCTCTGGAAATTGTTTAATATGATTAAATTGAGTAAAATCAATCTGTGATTCATTATTACCTTCCAGTTTAACAAACAAAAGCTGATTATCTTTTAAATTTTTATCCAACTGGATTAAATAATTGGTTTGCTCATCACTGTATTGCCTGAAAGCTGGCATGTAAGCAAAAATTTCATGATTATCCAGATTCAATTTTGATTTTAAATCTTCTCTTTTGTTTTCATCAAGAAAACAGCTATTTTTCGGATATCCTTCCATCAATATTTTTCCGGGAAAAATCTTTTCAATCATAAAAGCGGAAGTAATTTTTTCTTTCATGAATTCATTTGGATATAATAAGTAATCAGAGCAAAGAAGTGGATACTGAACAGTTCCTACAAGATGCTGTTGACAGACATTATCCTTTCCCATGACTTCAAAAGGAGTGCTGTGCCCAGTATTGACAAATATCTGACCTTCCCGTTTTACATATTTAGGTCGAACCTTTGAGTCGGTAATGATGTACTTTGCCTTTTCCATTGTTGCAGTTGCCAGAGATTCCTTTGTGATGATTTTATCAATTCTTAAATCGTAATTTTTTTGTAATGTTTTAATCTTATCGGCAACAGAGGGCTTTGCAAAAACATGTATTTTAAAATTCCCGTATTCACCGGCTGAAAGTTCTTCAACAATACGCAGTATATTGCCGGTGAAATCATAACCGTCTCTTGATTCGACATAAACCAAATTTTCATCAATTTTTTTATGATAATAATTATAATAAATTAAACTATTTATGGAATACCCTTTTAAATCATTAAATGTATCCTTAAGCCACATAGAATTAACCTTTGTAATTGAAATTAGTTTTTAAATCATCCTGCTCTAAATCATATAGGAATATTATCTTTTGGAAAAGAGGTTTAATCTTATTTTGGAATCTTTAGGAAAGATTAACCCTGATTCCTATCATTCCACCTCTTTTTAACATTAAATTTATTAAAATCCATAAAATAATGATGAAAATAATTTTATAAGTAATATCTAATAAATTTAACCCAAAACAAAAATAAAACCAGTTGTTACATTAAAAGTTATTTTGTTTTTACATTTGGTGAAATAATTTTCTTTTTAATGGCTTTTTTTGTTGAATATTTACCCCATTTATTTTTCTTACTTATTTTAATTGATTTAGAAGAAAACAAACCGGAGAAATATTTGGCTTTGCATGATGTAACTTTATTCCATTTAAATGTTAATTTACCTGCAATAAATTGCACTGCTCCACCATAAGTAGCTTTATTGCTTTTAAAAATACATTTAAAAATTTTACCATTATTTTGAATGTAATTTGCTCCACCATAGACCGCCCTGTTCTTTTTAAAGATGCATTGGATAACTTTACAGTTGTTTTTAATATGGATTGCACCACCATAAACTGCATTATTTGAATTGAAATTACATTTAAATACTTTACAATTCTTTTCAAAATATATTGCTCCGCCAAAACTGGCACTATTGCGATTAAAATTGCATTTAATGATTTTGTAATTATTTCTAATGTGAATTGCTCCACCATAAGTAGCTTTATTGGCTCTGAAATTACAGTTAACAATTTGACAATAATTTTCTATGTGTATTGCACCACCACAATGATTTAAATGTTTTCCTTTTTTGCTTTTTACGTTCCACGAAGTAATTTTTGCCGCTTTATTTCCAACAAAACTGCATTTTGTAATTTTTGCATTTCCATCTTCAGCTTCTATTGCCCCTGCAAAAGTTGCTTTATTTTTAGTGAATTTAGAATTATAAACATTATAAATCGTTTTAACACCCATCCAAATAGCACCTGCACCCTTATATGCAGTATTTGATTTAAAATTACAATTCTTTATATCAACATATACTTTTTGACTGTTTAAACTGTATGTATCCACAGCACCTCCATCCTCATATGCAAAATTCTTATAAAAATCACTGCTTGAGATTGTTAATTTATTTCCTGAAAAAGAAATAGCTCCTCCATCTTCAAAAAGAGCCTTATTGCCACCAAATTTGCATTTATTTACCTTTAAAGAATTAGATTTAGATAAAAAAATACTTCCCCCATGATTACTTGCCCGATTATCTGTGAATTCACAATTACATAAACTGTGAGATGACCCCATACTATAGGAAATAGCACCTCCGCTGTATTTATAATTGGTAGCTTTTTTATGACTTTTCAATGACTTTGACAAGCAACAGTTTGATTTAAAAACCGTGTTGGTAATTGTTGAAGTTGAACCCCTTATCCATACTGCTCCGCCATAACCTGCTGACCCTGAACTTTTAACGGAATTCTTTTTAAATCTGGAATTTTTAATAGTTAACTTTCCATTGGAGATAGCTATGGCTCCACCACAGATACCGACAATATTATCTATAAACCGACACTTATCAACAGTTAAGGCACTGTTTGAGTAAATGGCTCCACCCTTTTCAGCCATGGATTTTTCAAATTTGGAATTTGATATATACAGATTACTTTGTGAACTGTAAATTGCACCTCCAAATTTTACAGCTCTGTTATTGATGAACTGGCAGTTATTAACCGTTAAATCACCATTTGAATAAATGGCTCCTCCGCTTTTAGTGGAGTTACCCCTTATCAATATCAGATTTTTAATAGTCAATGAACCGTATGATTTGAAAATGCATGTTTTATACTGGGCGTCAATTGTATGACCCTTACCGTCAATTACCGTTTTGTTTTTTAAAACGAAAGGCTTATCAATTTTAATATTATCAGTTAAATAAACTATTCCTTTATTTTCTTTTAAATCTTTTGAGAATTGTTCATAAGGTGAAAGTTTTGATTCGTTAACACTTAATGAACCAATATCAGTTCCTGTTTGATTAATAAAATCGTCGTCATCTCCAACAGATTCAGCACTGATTGCAGAGATACCGCCAACAAATAAAATTAATAATATAAGTAATATTGAAATATGCTTTAATTTCATGAAAAATAGCTTCCGTTAATTCATCAGAATTGTTTTTAAAAAAATGAAAATGGAAAAATAGATTTTCCATTATTAAATACCTTTGTTTCCTTTGGATATTAATCTTCCACCTTCAACTTTAACTGATTTACCCCATGTTGCTTTATTTTTTTTGAACACAGATTTGAGAATAGTGCATTTATTTTTAATTAAAATTGCTCCTCCAGAATGAGCTAAATGACCACCGGATTTAGTTTTTACTGTCCATGAAGTAACTTTAGCAGCCTTATTACTTGTAAAAGTACATTTTGTAAATTTAGAACTACCATCTTCAGCTTCTACAGCTCCAGCAGACGATGCTTTATTTTTAATAAATTTTGAATTTACAACATTATAAGAAGTTTTTAAGCCCATCCAAATAGCTCCACCACATTTATATCCTGTGTTTGAATTGAATACAGTCTTTTTAATTGTAATATAAATTTTTTTACCATTATAAGTGTAACTGTCAATAGCTCCACCATCTTCATAAGCTAGATTTTTCTTAAAATTACTGTTGGTAATTGTTAATTTTTTTCCTGAAAATGAAATAGCTCCACCATCTTCGTAACGTGCTTTATTATTTATAAAAGTACATTTGTCAATTTTCAATGGAGATCTTGCTACAAACATTACTCCCCCATGGTTGCTGGCTTTATTTCCAGTGAATTTACAGTTAGATAAAGAATGAGAAGATCCTTTATTGTAGAATATTACTCCACCATTAAATTTATATTTAGTTGCTTTGCTGTGGCTTTTTAATGATTTGGATATACAGCTATTTGATTTGAAAATAGTTTTTTTAATTTTTGAAGTTGAGGAAAATATCCATAGTGCTCCACCATAACCTGAAGATCCTGAATTTTGAACAGAATTCTTTTGGAATTTGGAATTTGAAATAGTCAAATGACCTTTTATCATGGCTATTGCTCCACCAAAGTTTTTAGCCTGATTGTTAATGAACTTACAATTAACAATTTTCAAATCACCGTTTGAATAAACAGCTCCTCCTCTGTCACTTGCTTTACCATTTTTTAAGATAATGTTTTTAAGAGTTAATGAACTTGATGATTTAAAAATAATTGTTTTATGCTGGCCATCAATAGTATATCCATTACCATCAATTACAGTTTTATGTTTTATAACAAATGGTTTTTTAACTTTAATGTTTCCGGTTAAATAGACTGTTCCGCTATTTTCCTCCAAATCCTTGCAGAATTTCTTATACGGTGAAAGTGATGCACTTTTATCGGAAGTTGCACCAACCTTTGCATCGGTATTTGTCTCGGTTAAAACAGATTCATCCTGAGAAACCGATACTATACCCTCGTTTTCATCAATACTTACTGAATTAACATCAGCCTGATTTTGAAGCACATCATTATTAATATCTCCATCGGATACCGCATAAATTGCACTGATGCATCCGAAACATAAGATACATAATATGAGTACTATTAAAATATTTTTAAATTTCATAATACATCACCATTAAAACAGAATTTAGTTCGAATTCAAACTAATAATAATAAATATATTACATCTTATTATATATAAATCATATTAAAATTTGTTTTAACATTGATTTTATCTCAGTGATTAAAAAAACAACACTTCAAAACGAGTATTGATATTCCAATTTACATATGTTAAAACTCATACATTACAGGTCTAAAATGAATGAATCCCAAGTATCATCCCTATTATAGATACAATATGAAAAAATTACTGCTCTAGATTTATATTACTGAAAAATACTTATTGAATCATTTCCAGATTTTTTCAACTATTCTTTTTGATGAGTTTCCATCATCAACATAACAGAAACGGTTGTAAAATTCCTCATATTTTTCATGGTATTCTTTCTGTATCCTTTCAATATTTTGAATGGAATCAATTATTTCTTCGGTAGTGAATAACAGTGGCCCCGGAACATCATTGTAGATATCCAGGTAAAAACCCCTTAACATATCTGAATATTTATCCAGGTCATATGTGTAAAATAAAATCGGCCTTTTGAGATTTGCATAATCAAAGAAAACACTTGAATAATCGGTTATTAAAATATCACTGATTAAATATAATTCCGCAATATCTTCATATTTACTCACATCAAATGCAAATCCCACGAAAGAGGATAAATCCAGATTATTTGAAATAAAATAATGTGTTCTTATAAGAATAATATATTCATCAGATAGTGATTCTTTTAAACTATTCAAATCCAGTTTAAGATTGAATCTGACTTTACCTATGTCATATGATTCATCATCCCTCCAGGTCGGTGCATAAAGGATGACTTTTTTATTTTTGGGAAGATTCAGACCCTCTTTAATCCTTTTTATTAAATTTTCATCATGATTATATAAGATGTCATTTCGGGGATATCCATATTCAAGAACCTCCCCCTCATATGCAAAGGAACTTCTCAATTTGTCTGTTGTAAATGAATTGGGAGAAATGAGATAATTCCACTCTGAGGAATCCTTTTTATAATTGAATTTTGATTTTGGATCATCAAGATAGAGATTTCCCATGTCAAAACCTAATTTTTTAAGGGGAGTGCCGTGCCATGTTGAAATCAGAATCTGATCAGGTCTTTTACTTAATAAAGCTGCTTGTCTTGTGTTGGTAAGCCAATATTTGGATTTTGCAGCATGTCTGAAATAGTTTAAGGAATATTTTTTAACAGTTTTAGGATTTCCCGGGATTTTAACGCCTTTACGGTTCATCACCCATACAAAATCATATTTATCACCGTAATGCTCATATAAGTATTCATATAAATATTTTGGACTGTCAGAATAGAAATCCCCTCTGAAACTGTCAATTAAAATTTGATTTTCATTGATTTTCTGTTTGTTGAATATATTGAGATATATCAGCTGTTTGACCAATTCATAGTTACCTGCCATCTGTATGAATCTGCGGGATATGAATCTGAATTGTATGATTGATTTGAGTTTTTTTATATTTTTAGTTTGAAATGCTTTCATTTCAATTCTTCTGATTAGGGATAATTTGCCTGCATTATAGTCTGATAATATTTCATGCAAGGCTTCAAAGTATGTTGTTCTCCATTTTTTATCAGGATTTCTTGCAAAATTAACTGCGAAATTATTGTAGTATTCTCTGTAAAACTTTTCAAGCATTTCTTCTGAAAGCAACTTATATTTTTCGTCACTTTTTTGAGTTATTCTATTTAAAACTTTTTTATACTCTTGGCAATACAATAAGAAATTATCACCTTTATCTTCCTGGTTAAGTGAAACCTGATTAATCGGATCATCACTTATTCTTTTTGCATAGAGTGAATTTTCAACACCAAAAAATGAGTTGATGTTATCAAAGATATCAAGGATAAATTCATAATCACTGAAATACTTGTTGTTTTCATTGAATAATACCTCCCCAATAACTTCCCTTTTAACCAGTGCATGAAGGCAGGACAGTACTTCCATGCCATTTGTATGGCTGCCAACAAGTAATTTGAAAGAAAATTCTTCATTACTCGTTTTTTCAAGTTTCAATGGAGTTGTTTCCTGTAACTCTTCATCAAAACGGTTCCGGATAAAATAGGTATTGATTCTCTCACCGTTTATAAAATCCGCATCACTTTTAACGGCTGTATCAATAAGTTTGGACAATGCATCCTCGAATAAATAATCGTCACTGTCAATGAAATAAACATATTTTCCACAGGCCATTTTTAATCCTTCATTTCTGGCCTTGCCGACTCCAATTTCATTTTCAAAAATTTCCACATGAATATTTAACTGTTTATTATACTCATCGATTAAATCAGATACATTATCTTCATTATTTCCATTTATGATAATGATTATTTCCTCATCTGTGAGATTCTGTTGGCATAAACTGTCCAGACAATCCCTCAAGTATCTTTTTCCTTTTTTAAACGGTATAATAATACTTATAAAACTCATTGATTCACTACCAGATTAAATTATTTTTAAAAATTCCTCAACAGCATTTTTATTATATTCTTCATAATCAATTCCCAGAGGATTAACTTTTCCTTCGCTGAAATCATACATGCCCTTTAGGATACCTTCCTTTGAATTTTCAACTATATATCCTCCATATTCCTTCATCCATTGGGTTCCGGTTATGTCTGTTGCAACAACAGGTATGTTAAAGGCATCAGCTTCCATAATAACCATTGGCCATCCTTCATAATAAGAGGATACAATAAAAAGGTCACATTGTTTTAAGATAGGCATTGGATTTAGGATTGATTTTATTATTGTAATATTTTCCTTAAATTCTGACTCTTCAGCCAATTTTAAAGTTTCTTCATAAGTGGTTCCATATCCTCCAATTATTATTAATTGATTATCAGGATTATCCTTGCAGTATCTGTTAAATGCCCATATCAAACGGTCATGACCTTTTTCGGGGTCGAATCTACCGATTGTAATGAATTTCTTCACCGAACTGTTTAAAACCCCTTCGATTCCATTTGGATTTCGGGTGCTGACAATACAGCTGTCGTTGATTTCTATATCACATGATCCTTTACGTTCGATTTCTTTTATGTTGTTTACATTGTGGACAAGTTTAATATTATCTTTTCTGCCACTGATTTCACTTGTTGGTTTTATTAAATCCGGTGATACGACAACAACGTCATCATATACATTGTAAACATGCTGTAAAACAGAACGATTCTGATTGTTTTTATTTTTGAGTTCCTGTACCATGTCATTGTGAACCCAAATAGCCTTTTTGGCATCACTAACACTAAAAAGCATTGTTTCTTCAATTCCATAACCGTTGAAATGAATTATTGAATCAAAAGTAAATCCGTTGAATGCCCTTTGCAGTTCTCTTTCAAGCATTTTAACAATGTTTTCAGATAATTTCCTATTTGGATCAGAGAGGAATTTGACGAATTCCCTCTGTTCACTGACAGTTAAATTAAGACCTATCCTTAAAGGACAGTATTGGATGCCTTCAGGCATTGATCTGAAAATTTCACGATGATTCTCATTGAGATTGGGATCCCATGAGGCATAGCATATGAAAATATTGTATTTTTCCAAATCAATGTTTTGCAATATATTTTTCATTGAGGAAGTGAGTCCATTATTCTTTAAACCACCTGAAAAAATCAGAACATTTTTATTATCATTTTTAACCTTTTCCTCAATGCACTTCTTTTCACCGTTGAAAACATGTCTGCAGAAGTTTTCAGTGGCGTTTTCATTATCATAAGTGCAGAAATCTTTTATAAACTCTGAATCATCATAGTTTTTAGGAGTGTTCAACTGTAAAATCAAATCATCAACAGTCTGTACTTTGGGAAACGGTAAATCGGATATCGGGAAATATGTTCCCCTGTCTTTCATATACTCATCTTCATCATAATTGAAAATGATTATTTTTCTTTTTGCATTGGCATAATCAAAAAATACGCTTGAATAGTCAGTGATAAGACATTCCGCCATGTTTAAAATATCATAGATTTCATAGCCTTCAGGGAAAGCCTGAATATGTGTAAAGTCTGTGAAATCTATTTTTTCCTTATTGTAAACGTGTAGTTTAACCAGTAAAATCTGATTATCAGTTAATTTATCATCAATTTCTTTTAGATAATCATAAACAATGTCCCTTTGTTTTTTATCTTTTCTATCCAGAAAAAGCCCCTTGAAGGTAGGCATGTATGCAAACAGTTCCTTATCCTTAAATCCTAACTTTTCTTTTAAATCATTGCTTTTTGTGAAAAATACGCTGTTTCTCGGATAACCTCCAAACAGGATATTTCCAGGATAGATTTTATCCATCATATATGATTTTAGCATTTTATTTTTCATATATTCATTGGGAAAAAGCAGATAATCACATACAAAGAATGCCTGCTGGATATTTCCGCATCTGTGCTCTTCAGCTTCATTATCAATGCCCATAGTCTTTAAAGGTGTGCCATGCCAGGTATCAATTACAATTTGTCCAGGGCGTTTAACGAATTTAGGACGCATACCAGAATCGGAGATGATGTATTTGGCTATTTCCAATGTTTTTGTGGCAGTTGATTCTTTTGATATGATATTATCAATTTTTAAATTATAATTCTTTTGCAATTTTTTTATTTTAGAATGAACATTCTTTTTTGCATAAACAACTATTTTAAAATTACCATATTTTCCGGTCGATAATTCTTCAACTATACGAAGGATATTACCTGTAAAATCATTTCCATCTCTTGATTCAACATAAACGAGATTATCATCAATTTCTTTATTGTAATAGTTACGATATATTAGATTATTAATAGAACACTGCTTATATTTTTTAATTTTATCCTTAAAAGCCATAATTTCACATTAAATATTAAAGATTTTTAATAATATATTTGATAAAATACATTAAATAATTATTTGTTTCATGTACAATAAAAAAAGTCAAATTTAATGTCTTTACAGAGAATAATAGGCCAACAATTCCACATAGACATTAAAAACTATAGATTTGCATCCCAATAGATGTTTACTTTAAAAATAATTTCTTATTACTGAAATATTATATAAACTTAACTATTTTTTAAAATGAGGTAATTAAACAGTGCTCATCTCTGGGAAAAAGAACTCTCGAAAACATGGTTTTCAAAGCCCCTCATTGAATTGTTTATATTTAATTACCTATTAAATAGGAGGTGAGATTTGAATTATTGTCTTCAAAATTTTATTATACTCATAAATGATTTAATAACTGAAGCAATATTAAACCAATCCGTGCCTAATTATAAAGATAATTAACTCCACAATATTTACCTCCATTTAGATGCATGGAAAGAAAATCAATGTAGCATGTGGAAAAATACTGGAATGACTAATAAACAAACATTACTTAAAAATAACAATTTCATGTTTATTCACCTCCTACCACATCTATAGATTTGAGGTTCTTTACTGGATAATGTATGTCATAAATCTTATTTAAAACTTGTTGAAACCATTTAGTAAAATTGCAATCATTTTAAAAAATTGTAATAATTACAACTGGACATATAAAGGTTTTAATAATGATTAAAACTGGATTAACATAGATTCATCTACAGTTGCATAAACAACTCCAATCAATGTAGCATCCATCCAGTATGAAGATTGATACATCACAGTTCATTTATCCAAATCTAAAATCAGATTTCGTTTTGAAAAACATCATCATTAATGTTATTCATTAAATCGAATGAAAGAATCGTATAAATTAATATTTTCTTATTAATTGAACTTTTTACCATTAAAATAGAAAACTGAGAGGAAAAAATTATTCAACAGAGATATTTTTCTAACCCTACTAAATCAGTTATTTATTATTTTATTGAACTCTTTGAGTGCTTCATCATTGTATTTTTTAAAATTAGAATTATTAGGCTTAATTTTACCTAAAACAAAATCATGCATTCCATGTAAAATTCCATCCTGTGAATTTTCAACCAGTACTCCTGCATAGTCCTTCATAGCTCTTGTGGATTCAATATCTGTTGAAATGATTGGAATATTCAGCGTATCAGCTTCCATTAAAACCATCGGCCAGCCTTCATGAAACGAAGACAATATAAATAAATCGCACTGTTTAAGTATGGGCATAGGATTGGAAATATTGTTGATTAAAGTAATGTTACTTCCATATTCAACTGAATCAACTAGTCTGCATGTCTCATCATACATAACACCATATCCTCCGATTATTATTAACTGTGAATCCGGATAGTCTTTACAGAATTCGTTGAATGCTTTTATTAATCTGACATGCCCTTTTTCAGGTGAAAATCTGCCAATAGTGATGAATTTAAATGAATCTTTGTTTAAAACATCCTCAATATCATTATTGTAAATATTGGTATTGGGATTAATCATCAGGTTGTCTTTTGATCTGGTCAGTATTGAATTATAATCATTTAAATTATGAACAACACTGATGTTATCTCTGCGACCACTGATTTCACCAGTGGGATTTATTAAACTTGGAGATACTATGCATACATTATCCGCATTTGAATATGCGTGCCTTAAAATATTTTTGTTTTGATTGTGCTTGGTGGCCATCTCCTGAATCATATCATTGTGAACCCATACGCTGCTTTTACGGCCTGATGAGACAAACATCAGTGTTTCATCATGATTATACCCGTCATAGTCTATAACCATATCCCATCCGACAGTGCCGAACTGTTTGACAAATGATCTTTTAAATAATTTAAGCAATGATTGGGGACATTTCATATCCTTATCCGCCAAGTAGAATTTATTGTAATCCATTTTTTCTTTGATGGTTGGTGTTAAATTAAAACGGATTGGCAGAACTTCAACGCCGTCGGGAATCATTTCAAATATTTCCTCATGATTCATTTCAACATTTTCTTCCCATTGAAGAAATGTGATGAAGAAA
Organism: uncultured Methanobrevibacter sp.; assembly: GCA_902772665.1. Lineage (GTDB taxonomy): Archaea > Methanobacteriota > Methanobacteria > Methanobacteriales > Methanobacteriaceae > Methanocatella. Next base: position 19,144 of record CACYBU010000001.1, read on the forward strand.
TTATAGTTCTTCTTATCAAGATTATTAAGTAAATTGAATAATGATGATGCAATGCCGAATTTATACAATGCTCCTGCAAAAATTAATATGTTCGGGTTGTCATTTTTAATTTCAGTTTCCCTGCATACATTATCTTTGAGAAAAATATGTCTACAGATGTTTTCAGCAGCATCCTGATTGTCATAATTACAGAATTTATCCATAAATTCAGTGTCATCATAATTTTTTGGCAAATTCATCTCTTCAATCAAATCATCGGTATTTTGAACCTTTGGAAACGGTAGTTCATCCAAACCGAAATAAAATCCGCGATAAGAGCAGTAATCTGTTTCATCATAATTGAATAAAATAATCTTTCGACGGGTATTTGCAAAATCAAAAAAAACACTGGAATAATCGGTTATTAAAACATCAGCCATATTTAAAACATCATATGTTTCATACTCTTTTGGAAACGGTTGGATGTGTCTGAATTTATCAAAATCTATTTTTGACTCGTTTAAAACATGAAGTTTCACAAGCAGAATCTGGTTGTCAGTGAGCTGTGAATCCATTTTTGTTAAATATTTAACAACCTTATCTTTTTGAGATTCATCATCCCTGTCCATGAATATTCCGCGAAATGTCGGCATATATGCAAAAATTTCATAATCAGTTAAGTTTAAATCCTCCTTCAGACAGGATTCAGTGAAAAAAATGCTGTTTCTCGGATATCCTTCAAGTAAAATTTTGCCTGGATAAATCTTTTCAATCATATATGAATCAAGCATCCTTTCCATCATATACTCATTTGGATAAAGCAGATAATCTGATGAAAGCAGAGGATGCTGAACATTACCCAAGCGGTGTTCTTCAGCAATATTGTATTTTCCCATTACTTTAAGAGGGGTGCCGTGCCAGATGTTTACAAATATTTGACCTTGTTTTTTTACATATTTAGGTCTGATTCCGGAATCCGTGAAAATATATTTTGCCTTTTCCAATGTTTTAGTTGCCAGAGCCTCTTTTGTGATGATTTTATCAATTTTTAAATCATAAGTTTTCTGTAAAGCTTTAATCCTTTTAGCGACGTGTGGTTTTGCATGAACATGGATTTTAAAATCACCATACTTTCCAGTTGATAATTCCTCGACAATCCTGAAGATGTTTCCTGTAAAATCCAATCCGTCACGGGATTCCAAATAAACCAGTTTTTCATCAATGGATTTATTATAATAAGTGTTATATATCATTGAGTTTACTGCACAATCCTTAAAATTAAGCAGTTTTGATTTAAAACCCATTATATCCCTTAATAGTAATAACCATCGTCATAATAACCGTCATCAATTACAAGTGAGCTTATTCCATGGTAAGGCTTGTTGAATATTGTTCCATTATAATTTGTATGAATAGTATAATTCCCATTCTCAAATGCTGATAAAACAATTGACGCTTCACCTGAATCATCAGTTACAACATCATAGTTATCCGCCCAACCTGAATCATCCAATATTTTAATATGAACAGTTTCTCCAGGATAAACATTCCTGTATTCATCATTTAATACAATACTAACAATATCACCATTTTTTAATGTGGAGTTACTGATAACCTCCACCTTGGTATTGTGTGAGTTGGCCTGGATGTAGAAAAATGCACCAACAGTTACGATTAAAACAAGTATAATCAGAACAATCACTAAATTTTTTAAATTCATACTCCACCCTTAATCATTGTGAATCAATAATACATCAACTTCACTGTCTTTCAATACTTTTTCAGCCACACTTCCAATGACAAATTTGTGAAGACCACCTTTTCCGGATGCAGATATGATAATTAAGTCAACACCCTCTTTTTCAGTGACTTTCTTAATTGTTTCAGCAGGAAACCCTGTTAAAACCATTTTTTTAACATTATAACTGTCATCAAATTTTGAAGCCATATTGTCGGCGTATTTTTGAGCGTCTCTTTTAAGTTTTTCATTAACTTTTTTTATATTTTTTCTTGATTGAAAAGCACTGGATGTTAATCTGCCGGCAACAGATAAAACAATGATTTCACCATCATCAGCGATTAAATTTACTACTCTTTCAACTTCCTGATCTGCATAGGTTGAACCATCTGTAGGTAATAATATTTTTTTATACATTTGCCTGCACCTTTAATAATTAGATAATATATCTGTTTGTAATAGTTAATAAAATTAAGTTATTTCACTATAATGAGATAACTGCACAACAAAAAAAAGTTATAATAAAGCTTTGATAGCTTCTTTAACATCAGTTAAATCTTCTGTCGGCTCGAATCTCTCAACCACATTGCCTTTGCGGTCAACCAGAAATTTGGTGAAATTCCATTTGATGTCATTGTTGTCCTTGTAATGCCTGTCTCTCATTTTAACTACCAATTTGAGTTTACCTGCACCATTTCCCGTCAAACCTTTAAACGGCTGTTCATTTTTTAAGTATTCGAATAATGGAGATGCATTATCACCATTCACATCCACCTTTTCAAAGATTGAATATGGAACCAGCCATTTTGATCTGCAGACTTCTGTGATTTCCTCAGTTGTACCGGGTGCCTGTTTTCCAAACTGATTGCATGGGAAATCCAAGATTTCAAAACCTTGTTCATTAAATTCAGCATAGATTTCGTTTAATTCTGTGTATTGCGGAGTGAACCCACATTTTGTTGCTGAATTTATTATCAAGAGCACTTTGTTTTCATATTGGGATAATGAAACAGTATTTCCTTCACCATCTTTTACTTTAAAATCATATACTGACATTTATTAGGCCTCCATAAAATTAGTATAAAACTGAATATATTTAAAATTTTTGAATTAAAAAAATCAGTTCATTTAATAAATATTAAAAATAAATATCAAATGTATGTCAAGGCAACAGAAAATTATTAAAACAAGCATAATCGGAATTATCGTCAATCTCATATTGGTTGCATTTAAAGCAGTTGTTGGAATACTTACTAATTCAATTGCAATTACTTTAGATGCAGTAAACAACTTAACTGATGCATTATCTTCAATAATTACTATCATCGGCACTAAACTTGCAGGAAGGGCACCTGACAAAAATCATCCATATGGTTACGGTCGTATTGAATACTTTTCATCAGTAATTATCGCTGCTATTGTCCTGTGGGCAGGTATCACTGCATTAATGGAATCCTGGCCTAAAATATTCACACCCGATGTTACAAACTACACTCCCATTTCACTTGTTATAATTGCAATTGCAGTTGTCGTCAAGCTGGTTTTGGGCAGGCATGTGAAAAATATCGGTGAAAACATTAACTCACAGGCACTGGTTGCATCAGGAAGTGATGCATTTTTCGATGCAATTTTATCCCTTTCAACACTAATAGCTGCAATTATCTCCATATTTTTCCATGTTTCCCTTGAAGGAATTTTAGGAGCAATTATATCATTCGTGATTATTAAAGCAAGCATTGACATGTTAAGAGAAACTCTTGACAGTATGATTGGAGCAAGAATTGATTCTGAACTGGCACGTGAGTTAAAAGAATCCATCTGTGAAATTCCCGAAGTTTACGGAGCATATGATTTGAGTCTGCATAACTACGGACCGGAATCCATGTTGGGATCAGTTCACGTTGAAGTCAGCGACAGCCTTACCGCACTGGACATACACAATTTAACCCGTCATATTTCACTTAAAATCTACGAAGAGTATTCCATTATACTAACCGTTGGAATATATGCAAGAAATGACAAATTTAGCAATATTCGTGATGATTTATATGAAATTGCTTCAAAATATGAAGAGGTGATTGAAATACATGGATTTATAGTTTATGAGACTGAAAAACTCGTAACATTCGACATTATAGTTGACTTTGATGCTGATAGGGAAAAAGTTAAAAACAAAATATTAAACCAGATTAAAGAAAAACATCTTCAGTTCACATACTGTATGATTGATGACTATGATGTCAGTGATTAAATACTAGTTCAATCTAATATATAATCAAGGTGATAAAAAAATGGACAATAAAAAAAATATATTAATTGCAATTGCTGTTTTAGTAATCGCCCTAATAGCAATTGGCGGTTATATTATTACTTCAAATAACAACCATGGCTCCATTAATGACAATGCCACCGTCGAAAACAAAACTAATAACACAACCAGCGTTATTATGATTGACAAAGACGGTAATGCTACAAATGACACTGCCATTGGAAACAATACACCTAGAAACAATACTAATACCACTAATGAAACTTACAGAGTTTATAACCCTCAGACAGATTCATATGTAACTGTAATCGGAGAAGGTTATGACGTTGAAGTCGACAGATGGTACACTTATGACACAGATGGTGTAAGATATTACAACACAAGGATTAAATAATAATATTTAATTCTTTCTTTTTTTATTTTAGGACTTGCGAACTTATCAGATTGTCCCTGTATGTGGTTTCATCCTTTAAAGATTCAATGTGGTGAATGACGTTGAGTTTCAAATCTTCCAAATTTATCCTTGTCTCAATGTTTCGAAAATCAACCCTGAACCGGAACAGATACCTTAAATTCATTTCATAATCATAGATTAACCAGTCATGCCCATTAATATCTAAAAAATAGATTGACCATTTGGACATGACAGAATTAATTTGAAGAGTAGTTTCCTCCACATCAAAACTATTATCCAAAAATATTTCTTTCATTGGTATAAATCCTCTGAATCCGTTTGAGGAACTACATTAAGTTCAATTTCATCTTGGTTGAAAATCCCGAAAGTAACTATCTGATTTTTTCTAATGGAGAGTGCCTGTGACATGTTACTATCATCCGGTGAAATCATAACCAGATTCACCCATTCATCATCTTCTGAAAGGTACCTGCATGGTTCAAATAATTGAAATTGGGTGAGAAAAGTTAAAAGCAGGTCATCAATATCTGCACTTTGACCGGTATACTGAGTGTTGAGTTCTAAAATTCTCTGTTTGACATTCATACATATTATTTTATTAAAAGACCTTAAAGTCTTTTACTAAAAAAAAGAAAAATTAAGAAAAATCAGTAATTTCCACCCTAAATTTATTATCACTCGCTAATTTTTCCTTAATAATACTGTCCCAGTATTTATCCTTTTTAATGATTTCAATGAAAATCCTGTCAAGATATTTCTCTTCAAACAGTCTTTCCTTAACCAGCCAGTCCATATTATCGTCAGCTGGTTCTTCAAGAATTAAATCATCCGGAAAATCCCCGACATCAATGAAATCCCCTGACTGCATATATATTTCCCCATCAAGTTCTGAATCATTAATCTGTCCCTCATAATAAAGGTCATCATCAAAAAATGGCTGTTCATAACAGGAATATTGGAAAGGCTCTTCAAGAATATCTGTGTTTGCTCCTTTATATATTCCCTGATCCATATAACTGGTATCTCCCAAATCATCAAAAAGATCTTTTTCCTGTGGACATTCATAATAATTGACATCTTCATTATTATCAAAAGAATAATCCTGTTTCGGATAATCCCAGGGATTTTCATCATAGAAATACTGTTCTATATAATCCTGAAAATTATCGTCTTCAGCAATAGCTTCCTTCATAGCCATGTTAAGGAAGTCTTCTTCATCCAAATGCCGCCTAATCAAATTTTCAAGGTAATCATCGCTGAATTCAATCTCCTCAAAATATTCATCTTCCGCAATAGTATCGACAACATGTGAAATCAGATAATTCTCATAATCACTTCGATAAAAGTTTTCCAACTGGACATTAAAGTCTTTTTGCTGAAATGCACAATCCTTTAGCTCTTTTTTAGAATATTGACTGATAGGCTCCAAGTCTTCAACAGCAGATTTAATCCCCTCATTTTCACAGGATTCATTTAAACGTTCATATTCTTGCTTTATAATGTCTTTATTCCATTGACTTTCAACCATACCATCCAATAATGATTCAATACACTTCTGATTATTCATCATTACCACCTACGATTTTTTAATCAATCGAAACATTTTTAAAAAACTGTATTCAATTTGTAAAATTGCATAATTTATGCTAAATTTTAGTTAATTATAACACAAAAATGGCGATTGTTTACTTAATATTTTATTTTAATCATTTATAAATTATTCTATTTGATTTAGAATAATATCTTATCAGTATTTGAAACAGCAAATTCAAATCCATCATTTAAAATTAACCATATTGCTTTCATAAATCCTTCATCATTTAACCTCTGACAGTTTTCCATTGCTAAAGCACTGTAATTAGGCTCATCTAGACGGTCTTCCATAAATTGGTCTTTAATATCTTTTCGCAAATCATTATCGATTAGAGATTCCAGAATATCTTTAATATGGATTGCAAAAGTATTTCCGATTGATTTTGTAATCTCGATTTCATCGAAAGTCATTTGCCCATCGAGACTTTTTTCAATCTGTTTGTATGATGAATAATCCTGAAAACCAAAAATCGTAAACCTTCCCTCAACATTATGAGCTGAATATTCATCTATAAGCTGGGTAAAAGAAGAGTATGATAGTATGAAAGCGGTTAAAAATTCTAGAAAAGAATTGGCTGAACAGTCCAATATCCTGCAGATAATCCCTATTAGAATTTCCTGAATTAAAAAATGAGACAGTTCATGAATCAGTGTAGTAATTTGAAGTGACATGGTTTGTCTGTCATCTACAAAAATTGTATTTTTTTCAAAATAACCCAACTGACCTCCGGATGATTTGTATTCGACATTTACAAATGATTTAGTGAAAATAAGTATTTTATCCAAAATGTCAAGGCCGTCAAAATCTATTTCATTGCTTTTAACCAGCCAGTCAAAATTTTTAAACGCCTGTGATTTGATATCATGCAACACTTCTGAAAAATCGTTGATGGTGAAATTGAATTCATTGATTTTTAACATGTTTTCAGAACTTAACAGACAGTCAAAGTTATCAAATGTATTTTTGCCTTTAAAAACAAAATGAAAATCGGATTCTATGTCCATGATATCAATTTCATCAGATGTCCTTAAACGAACCAGACAGTCCAGACAGACATTTTCAGATACGGAATATACACGATTGCATCTTGGACAATATTTAACTTGGGGTTCTGATAAAAGTGATGGTTTTGCTTCACTTATATAAAAATCAGGATCCAAACCATTACACTTTAACATTTCAATTTGGGGAAAGTTTCGAAAGACATCCTTAATCAATTGAATTTTAACTTCATCATCCTCACTGTAGCCTATCAAATCATTAAGTCCCAAAACCATCCAATCACAACCTGAAAAATTTTCAACACAACTTAATAATATTTTTTCATTTTACTCCTATTAAAAATTTTTCACAAAAAACCGTGAAAATTAGAAAACTTTAATTTATAATAAAATATATATAATTAAATTAATGAAAACAATAGCTATTGGTGTTGGAGAAAATGAAAATATAATACAAGCGTGTCATATTTTTAAAGAAAAACACCCAAAAACGGATATAAGATTAATATATAGTGATGAAGACTTAGTAAAAGCCGTCTTAGATAATAATATTGATGCAGTAGTCCGTGGTTCACTGCCTGCGTCCAATATTATGCAGGAACTCAAAGGACACTACCCGAATTTATCACGGGCAACATATGTTAACGGAAATGAATATGAATTTTTACTGTCTCCAGTAGGAATTGACGAGGGTACAAACGTTGAGGAAAGATATGAAATCACATTAAACTGTATTGATTTCCTTAAAAAAGTAGGTAAAAAACCTAAAATTGCAATTCTTGCCGAAGGAAGGGAAGACGACTTTGGACGAGGAAAAGAAGTGTCAAATTCCATTAAAGAAAGTAAAAAACTAACAAAACTCATTAAAGAAAACACCCAGGAAGATGTGGAAAACTATTTTATCCTAATCGAAAAAGCAATAAACAGTAATGCAAACATCATCATAGCACCTAACGGAAGAGTTGGAAATATAATATTCAGAACACTCGTCCTGCTTAATTTCTGGCCAAGTTACGGTGCTGTAACATTTGGAATTGATAGAGTTTACATCGACACAAGTCGAGACCAAAGTATTGATGGTTATGTCCGTAGTTTAATATTAGCTAATGATTTGTCAAAATAAGGGATAAAAATGGCAGAGAATATACTTTATAGATTATATGAATGGTACATTACCCGTGATTTGAAACCGGAAAAAATGCCTAAACATGTTGCCATAATTATGGACGGCAACAGAAGATACTCCAAACTTCAGGGAAATATAGATGTAGTTAAAGGGCATGAAATAGGAGTTGACACCCTAGAAAAGGTTCTTGACTGGAGTATTGAACTTGGAATTGAAATTATAACAGTATATGCTTTTTCAACAGAAAACTTCAACAGACCGGAACACGAAGTCGAAGGATTGATGAATTTATTTGTTAAAAACTTCAAAAGACTGGTAGACCATGAAAAAATACACAAAAACGAAGTAAGAGTGAAAGTAGTTGGAAGAACTGATTTGATTCCTAAAAGCGTGCGCGAAGCAATAAAAGAAGCTGAAGATGCTACTGCACATTACGATAAAAGATTATTCAATATAGCTATTGGTTATGATGGACGTTTAGAAATAATCGATTCATTCAATAAAATAATTGCAGACGTGCAAGCAGGCAAAATCACAATTGATGATGTTGACGAAGACCTTGTAAGCAAAAACCTCTACACTGAAGGACTGGCCGATCCAAATTTAATAATCCGTACCAGCGGTGAAGAACGCCTAAGCGGATTTCTATTATGGCAGTCATCATATTCAGAATTATATTTCTGTGAAACTTTATGGCCTGAACTTAGAAAAGTTGATTTCATAAGAGCAATCAGATCATATCAAGAACGTGAGAGAAGATTTGGAGTTTAAAATATGATTGACACCCATTGCCACATTGATTTTGAAGAGTTTGACCACGACAGAAGCGAAGTCATTAAAAGAGCACAGAAATGTCTGGATAATGTTATCGTTTCAGGATACAGCAATGACAGTAACATGAAGGCACTGCAGCTTTCAAAGGATTATGAAGGTTTTATTTATCCTACTTTCGGTTTTCACCCAGTCAGTTCACAGAACGCTTCCGAAGAGGATATAAAAATTGCCCATAACAACATCAAAAAATATCTTGACGATATCGTTGCAGTCGGTGAAGTAGGAATGGATTATTTTTATGTTACAGACAAAACATTACGTGAAAGACAACAGGAGATATTTAAGGGATTTTTAGAACTTGCCAATGAGTATAATGTCCCTATTGTAATGCACGTTAGAGACTGTGAGAAAAAAGCAGTAAATATCATTCCCGAATATGAGGATATACCATATTTTGTTTTCCACTGTTATGGTGGCAGTCTGAAAACCGCTAAAAAAATCATGAACATGGACAACTGTGTTATGAGTTTTTCGACAATGTTATGTTATTCCAAACATCATCAGGATTTGATTGAAAAAATAGACCTTGATTATGTTTTAACTGAGACAGACAGTCCTTATCTGGCAATGACAAAAGAAGAGCGAAATGAACCTATAAATGTTACCAAAACCGTAGCCAAGATTGCTGAGATAAAAAATATGGACATAAACGAAGTCAATGAGATAACCACCGCAAATGCCCGTAAAATTTTCAAAATCTAAAAATGCAACGTGAAATTAAGATTGATTAACACATCATTATTATCTTTAACGGCCTCTATTTTCAATTCAAAATCAGTTAAATCTTTTTTAACAAGATTTATCAAATGATAATCCAAAATAGAGTCATTTAAAAATACAATGAATTGATTTCTGTCTATTTTTACTGAATTACGGCAAAATATTTTGAAAGCATAGAAATACAGTTCTAGCCTGAAAATCAAATCATCCCTATCGCCGTTGCCATTAATGAAATATTGCTTCAAATCATCCTGAAGGATTTTTCCTTCATCTCCAACGTCAGGTATGTATGTTTCCATCTCAACCAGATTATCCATCAGTTGTCGTTTTTCCTTTTCATCATACACTGAAATCACTTAATCTGAATTTTAATTTAATGAGGTTATGGGAATTCTGCATGAAAGAAATTTCAAATTCCTCAAATTCCTCAGCCAGTTCTTTTAAAAGATTGAATTTAAGATTATCCGGAATTATATATAATATAAACGAATCATGCAATATCTCGATTCCCCAATCCTCCTGAAGAGGTATTCCTAGCTCAGTTATGCCAATAGTATAGAAATTATCTACTACTTTTCTCTCACTACAGATACTAATTTTATTTTCCTCGGTAATTAAAGTTTTGGAAATTCGTTCAAATGGTAGAATTTTAACATATATTCAGATATAAAATAAAAATATTGGTGAATGTATAGAA
>CACYBU010000002.1 GCA_902772665.1 uncultured Methanobrevibacter sp.
TGGAACTATGGACTACACTTACTTCGTAAGTGATTCATTAGACATTTCCAACAGCACACACCTCATCTATCCACACGGTGGAGACATATGGGGCAACATCTACGATTGGAACCGTATTAATGAAACCGCAGCATCCAAATAAACTTTATTAAATGATTTATTTTATAATAAATCATTTTTTTACTCTTTTTTTACGAATTTATATGCGCGGGAGATGATTAAAATTAACACTAAAAAATTAGCTAAATTTTTTGGATATAAACTTATTAGACTAGTAATTTTATTAATTGTTATTGCCGCAATAAGTTTCATAATGATACAAATGTCTCCAATTGACCCCGTTAAAGCATATCTTGGCCAAAGAATTGTCAGTCAGGAACAAATGGCAATCATAGGAAATTACTGGGGAACAAATCTGACGTTAGGTGAGCGAGTATTAGGCTGGCTTCAGACATTAGCTACAGGAAGCATGGGCTTTTCATTAATCTACAGAGTGCCTGTAACCGAAGTAATAATGCAGAAATTCACAGCTTCCTTTATTCTCATGGCAGTTTCATGGATAATTTCCGGAATAGTCGGTTTTGGACTGGGAATACTTGCAGGTGCAAAAGAAGGAACTTTGATTGATAAAGCAATTAAGACTTACTGTTACATATTGCAGTCCACACCTACCTTCTGGATAGGACTTGTATTTTTAATGGTATTTTCAGTGTATTTAGGCTGGTTCCCTATAGGTCTTTCAGTTCCTATCGGACAGCTTTCAGACACTGTCACATTTTGGCAATGGCTGTACAGATTAATACTACCTGCAATCACATTAAGTGTTGTCGGTATTGCTTCACTTACAATGTATACAAGAGATAAACTTATAAGTATTAAAAAAAGTGATTATTTCTTATTTGCTCAGGCCAGAGGTGAAAGTTTCTGGGGCATTATCAAGAATCACGGAGTAAGAAATATCCTGATTCCGGCAATCACAATTCAGTTCATGTCTTTTAATGAATTGTTTGGTGGAACCATTCTTGTTGAACAGGTATTTGCATACCCAGGTATTGGTCAAGCCACAGTAGCTGCCGGATTAAGGTCAGACGTCCCACTGCTGTTGGGAATTGTTCTTATCAGTGCCACATTTGTATTTTTAGGAAACCTTATTGCAGATATTATCTATAAATATGTTGATCCAAGAATAAGAGGTGAGGACGATGAGTGAAACCCCATGGTATAACAGAGGACTGTTCAGTTCACTGAATTTAAGGCAAAAAACACTTTTAACCATATGTCTCACTGCTTCAGTTTTACTGATTATTTTCATATGTGGAACTTTGATTAATGCTAATCTGCCTACAGATTTCACTATAAAAATGCAACCCCCTTCATTTGAACATCCTTTCGGTACTGACTGGATGGGAAGGGACATGTTAATCAGGACAATAAAAGGTTTGAGTTTAAGTATCATCATCGGAATTGGTGCTTCAATAATTTCCAGTATAATTGCTATAATCCTTGCATTTATTGCAAGCATGAACAGTAAATGTGATGAATTCGTATCCTGGTTAATTGACCTGTTTGCTTCAATACCTCACATTCTACTAATTATGATGATTTCCATTTCATTGGGTAAGGGAGCATTTGGTGTAATAATGGCTGTGGCATTTTCACACTGGGTTAACCTTACAAGGGTGCTGAGAGCCGAAGTACTTCAAATCAATACCTCAGAGTATGTTGCCCTGTCCAAAAGATTTGGTAAAAGCAGATTCTGGATTGCAAAAGAGCATATTCTGCCACTGGTATTATCCCAGATATTTGTAGGAACATTACTTGTATTCCCACATGCAATCATGCACGAATCAAGCGTGACATTTTTAGGATTCGGTTTATCACCTCACGAACCTGCAATCGGTATAATCTTATCCGAATCAATGACATACCTTGCAATGGGTGCATGGTGGCTTGCATTCTTCCCTGGTGTAGCATTACTGATAGTTGTGCTGCTGTTTGATATTATAGGAGATAATTTAAAACGACTATACGATCCTTCAGAGGCAAATAAATAGAATGGGTGGTTTTATGAAAGAATTATTAGAAGTGAACAATCTGTCAATATCATTTACGCAATATGTTCAGGGCCTGAACAGACATGATTCCAAGGTAATCTCAGATTTGACAATTGATGTCAAAGAAAGTGAAATTGTCGCAATATTAGGTTCCAGCGGTTCAGGTAAAAGTCTTTTAGCTCATTCAATCTTAGGCATTCTGCCTTACAATGCTAACGTTACCGGAGAAATCAAATATAAAGGACAAGTCTTAAATCAGGATTTAAAGGAGAAATTAAGAGGCAAGGAAATTTGTTTAATTCCTCAATCCGTTAATTTCTTAGATCCCCTTATGAAAGTATCGGAACAGGCCATAGGCGAATGTAAAAACGAAAAGGAACATGACGAAAAAAAGGTAATACAAAGAGAAATCTTCGCCAGATACGGATTGGATGAAAGTGTGGATGATTTATATCCCTTTGAGCTGTCCGGTGGAATGGCCAGAAAAGTATTATTATCCACAGCATTGATAGGAAATCCTGATTTATTAATTGCAGATGAGCCGACACCGGGCCTTGATGTGAAAAGTGTTGAGGAAACCATTGAAGACATTAAAAATTTAAAGGAACATGGCAAAGGTGTACTGCTGATCACCCACGAAATTGATGTGGCTTTAAAAACAGCAGACAGGATTGCAATATTTTATTCAGGATATGTAATAGAAATAAATAACGTGGAAAACTTCAAGAATGCTGATAATGTATTGCACCCTTACACCAAAGCCCTAATTAACTCTCTTCCAAGAAACGGTTTTAAATTAACTGAAGGAGTTCAGCCGTTGGATGAAGTTCCGGGATGTCCGTATTATGAAAATTGTGCGATAGGCACAGACAGATGTGGAAAAGAAAAACCGAATCTTGAAGAACATGAAGGTGCAATGATTAGATGTTTTAATTTCAGGGAGGCCAATGATGGAGCTTAAAGCAAACAACATTTCTTTTTCATATAACAAAAACAGACACATATTAAAGGATGCTTCAATATCTGTTGAAAGCAATCAGATAATCGGCCTGATGGGAGACAGCGGAAGCGGAAAATCAACACTGTGCAAAATACTGTCAGGTTATATCAGCAATTATACAGGAGAAGTGACCCTTGACGGCAAACCAATCCCCGATAAGGATTTCTATCCTGTCCAGTTAATCTTTCAGCACCCTGAAAAGACCATGAATCCAAAATGGAAAATGGAAAAAGTATTGAATGAATCCTGGCAGGTCAGTCAGGAATTAAAGGACACATTTGGTCTTAAAGACAGCTGGTTAACACGCTGGCCAAGTGAGCTTTCCGGTGGAGAACTGCAGCGTTTCAGTATATTAAGAGCTCTCAATCCTAAAACAAAATTCATCATAGCCGATGAGATTTCCACTATGCTTGATGCCGTTACACAGGTACAGATATGGGAAGCACTTATCAGTCACTGCAAAGCCAATAACATTGGAATACTTGCAGTCAGCCATGACCCTGAGCTGCTTGAAGTATTTTGTGACGATATTTTAAAATTTGATGAAATCAATAATCTCTAAAATTAAGATATGCTCTTTAGAGCATACCAATTATAGAGATTTCTCTTTTTATTTTTTATTATTAAATAATTTTCTAATTATTTCTTATAATCAGATTATACACCCTATCTTTTTCTAAATGAATAAAAAAAATACGATAAACAATATTTAATAGAAAAAAAAGCTTAAAAAGGAAAAAATAAAATTAGAATAGTGGATCTTTCACCATTCCAATCCTAAAGGAGTTCAATATAACCAAAATTGTCAGTCCCAAATCACCGAAACCAACTGACATCATTAATGTGATAATTCCCATAACTGCAAGGACTACACATAACAATTTAACCAAAATAGCAATACTGATATTCTGTTTAATAATACCCATTGTTTTATGACTTAAAGCAAATAGATACGGGAGTTTTGAAATATCATCCTGCATCAATGCGACATCTGCTGTTTCAATAGCCACATCAGAACCAGCTGCACCCATTGCAATACCGATATTTGCACGTGCCAGAGCAGGAGCATCATTTATACCATCTCCAATCATTGCCACATCACCAAATTTATTTCTTATTGCATCAAGCAGATTCAGTTTATCTTCAGGCATTAAATCAGCGAAGACATAATCTATACCGATTTCAGAAGCCACACTTTCAGCAGCCCTTTTATTGTCACCAGTAAGCATGATTGTTTTTATACCCTGCTCTTTTAAATCGGCGATAACTTCTGCAGCATTGTCTCTGATTTTATCAGACACTGTTATAATACCCAATACCTTTTGGGAATTACCAACGAATATTAAAGTTTTACCTTCACTGGAGTACTTGTTGATTTCATCTCTTGAAATATTGAATGAACTGCCTTCAATCAGTGATTCGTTTGCGGCATAATATTGTTCACCGTTGACTGTTGCGACAATTCCCTTACCAGGAATATTTTTAAAGTCTTCAATGGTATCGAAGATTATCTCATTTTCATCGGCGTAATTAACAACCGCCTGAGCAATCGGGTGGGAAGATTCGTATTCCAGAGATGCAGCAATTTTAACAACATCTTCCTCTGAATAATCATCATCCATGACTTTAACTTCACTTACTTCAAGTTTTCCTTCAGTTAAAGTACCTGTTTTATCAAAGATTACCGCATTAACATTACGCATTTCTTCAACATAGGTACTTCCCTTAATAATAACTCCATTTCGAGTTGCAGAAGTAATGGCTGAAACCATTCCGACAGGAGTTGAAATTAAAAACGCACATGGACATGAAATTACTAAAAGTGAAAGTGCCTTGTAAACCCAATCAGTCAAATCAAAACCGAACAATAATGGTGGGAGCAGTGCAACGCAAATAGCTGCAATCATCATTATAGGTGTATAATATTTTGCCACTCTTTCAACCAGAGTTTCTGTTTCAGAACGGTTGAGCTGAGATCTTTTAACTAGTGTTACTATTTTTGAGATAACAGAGTCCTTGGCTGCTGTAGTTACTCTGATTTCCATGTATCCATCTTCATTAACGGTTCCGGAAAAGACATTATCTCCTACTTGCTTTAAGACTGGAACGCTTTCACCAGTAATGGATGCCTGGTTTACGGAAGATGATCCTGAAATGACCTCTCCATCCAAAGGAATTTTATCTCCGGGTTTTACTATGACTATATCACTAATATTTACTTCGTCAACATTTCTAACTTCTTCTTTGTCACCTACTTTAACTTTTGCAGTATCAGGAGCGATTTCAACCAAGGATTTGATTGAACGTTTAGCCCTGTCTTCAGCATAGTCTTCTAAAAATTCTGCAATATAATAAAGGAAAGTAACGGCCGCACCCTCTTCAGGATGTCCTATAATAAATGATGCAACACAAGCAATACAAACTAGCATTGCCGGGCCGATTGTATGTCTTTTGATTAAGGATTTGTAGGCTAAAATAGCTATTTCATAACCTGCAATTACTGCCCCAATCATATATGTAACAGTGATAAGATTTGGGGAGAAGGACAACAATTCAAAAATATGTCCTAAAACAAACAGAATCCCGCTTGCAAGAATGATTTGTACTGGTCTGTTTGCAATCAGAGGTTTTCCTTCAGCAAATAAACCTCCATCTCCATGGTCATGGTCGTGACCGTGGTCATCTTCATCATCTTCACAATCCGGACAGGCACAAAGACTGAATTCAGCATCATCGTGAGAATGGTCATGCTCATGGTCATGACTGTGTCCATGGTCGTGGTCATGTTCGTGATTGTGACTGTGCTCGTGGCCATGGTCGTGGTCATCATCATCTTCACAATCCGGACAGGCACAGAGATTTATATCAATATCTTCATCGTAATCAATTTCTTCTCTATGGTCGTGTACATTTAAGTCTGTATTTTTTTGGTAATCTCTTAACAGTTGTTTATCATAATGATTGAAATCATTACAGTGAGTGTCTTCACATTCAGGGTCAAAACAAATGTAATTGTAATGCTTTGGATTGTGACAATTATCGTTTTCACAATCAGCATCATAACATCTATTTTCCACCATTTTATCACCAATTAAAAATTATTCTAATATATGTTCCAAACCTACTTTGTATATCATTTCAATATGAAGGTCTGTAAGAGAATATCTTGCCATTTTTCCTTCTTTTTGATATTTTACGATGTTATTTGCACGTAATATTCTTAACTGGTTTGAAACAGTTGTCTGATTTAACTCAAGTGCTTCGCAAATATCACATACACATAAATCTTCTACACTCAGCAGGGAAATAATTTTTAATCTTGTCGGATTTCCAAATATTTTAAAGAATTCGGATAATTCAGTGAATTCCGCTTCATCAGGTATGCGTTCTTTTACACGACCGACAACCTCTTCATGAGAGTCGTATATTTCACACATATCGTCATTTTGGTTTTCAAGATTATTGTTTTTCATTTCCATCACATATATTATATTTACATATTATGATATGGTTATGTATTTAAATGTTGTCATATCATGATATTGTGATATGTTAATTTAAAAAATAACTTACAGCATTCCCCAAAAAATATCAAATTCAAGATACTTTACTATTCAACATCCTTTAGTGCTTCCACCATATCCAAATCCCTAATTTTATCTGAAAATACCAGATTAACACCGATAGATACTGTAAATGTTATTAATGCACACAACAATATATTCCCCCATGTCAGAGACGGAACATAATAAAGCGAATCCCCGGCAGCATCCATCATCAGTGTCATGAAGTAAAAACCTAAAGGAATTCCTAAAATAAATCCTATAGTCGTGAAAATAATGTTTTGAGTCAATAGCAGTTTTCTTAAAAAATTGGTTTTGAAACCTAAAACCTTCAGTGTTGCAATTTCTCTTTCCATTTCAGTGAATGATAAGATTTGCAGATTATATAAAACCAGAATGGCCAGCGCAACCGCTACAACGGTGACGACATAAACCATCATCATTACTGCAGTGGTAATCAGATCCCAGCTTTCCTCCATTTTATTTATGCTTGTAACCGATTTAATCGAATCAAAGTTTTCACCGAATTTCTCATCGGTTAAAATATTGGTAGGAGTGAAATCCAATCCCTGATCTTCTAAAGTATCTGGAGACATTATTAAACCCTGTGAAATCGGTTCTGCATGAATCTGACCAATTTTTGATGTGACCCACTCATCACTTCCAACAATATGCCACCTTATCTTATCTCCAATACTTAAATTGAATTTATCGGCAAGTTTTCTTGAAATCGAAACATCACCCTCATCAATTTCAATCGGATTTTTATTGCTGTCAGTATATGAAATCAGATCAGTATTATTCGTTGCCAAAAGCCCTACCGTGTCTTCCATACCATTCGCCTTAATTTCAATCGACTGCTGCATTATAAAACTACCTTCAGTCTCATTTAGAATATAATACAACTCCAAAGGATTTGCCTCACTTGAAAGCTGGAGTTTTGATTCATAATGAGTGATATTATCATATTCCCATGATTTCAGTTCATCCAAACTGTCATTCATACCAAATGCCGCAATTAAAAGTGCAACACATCCCATTACTCCGACAATAGCCATGAATGCTCTGAATTTATTTCTTCTTGCATCCCGCCAATTCCATCTGAAGTTAAAACTTAAATGCCTCCATAGCCGTGATTTTTCAACAATACTGTTTGAAGACATATTGGGTGCTTTCGGTCTCATTGCACTGGCGGGATTTTCCTTTGAAATTCTTCTACATGAAAGATATGTAACAAAAACTGACAATATAACCATTGACAAAGTAATGTAAATAAAACTCATATCAAAACCAGGATGCCAGCTTGGCATACTGTAATTGGTTGCCATTGAAGGATAGAACATCCTAGGAATAATTATGGGTCCGGTTATTAAGCCCAAAACAGCCCCTGCCAAAACCGGCCAGAACGAATAAGACAGATAATGCAGAATTATCATACTATCCTTAAAACCAACAGCCTTTAGAATTCCTATCTGAGTTCTCTGGTGAGTAACAATCCTATTCATTGTTGTAAGCAAAGTTAAAAATGTCACCAGAATAAATACAATCGGAAAAACATCACCAATCATTTTATGTTGCGCCATTTCATCTGAAAACTTGGAAACACTTAACTGATCATGCTTTTTGGTCAATGACAGATAATCAACAGAATCATGCAGTTTTTCCTTAAACTCCTTATATGAGATATTATATTTAACAAGCATTGTATTGTATTTTAAGTCTTCAGGATATGCATTACTTGACAGGTAGGCGAATCCCATCTGTGAAAAATCAGGTGTCAGAGAACTTGGTGATGTTTCATAAATATATTCGGGAGAATAACCTATTCCCTTAATCTCCTTTTTGATGGTGTTGTTGTCAAACTCAAAAGTGATTTTGTCTCCTACGTTTAAATTTCGCTCATCTGAAAAACGTTTATCAAGCCAGACCCCGGAATCATCATCAGGGTTGAAATCTTCACCCTCTACTGAATAGAATTTGGAAATCGTTCCCTTTTCTGTGAAGTGCAACGTTATATCAGGCTTATTTTCCATCTTTGCTGTTGATTTTACAACCTTCTGTCTGTCAGACTGTGTTGAAAAATCATTTATTTTACTGACTGACGAATCATCGAAATAATCATTGTGAATCCATGCATCGGCCATATTGGTATCTGCATAATACTGATTGGAGGTCTGTTCAAGCCCATAATACTCGGCGTATATTCCACAGTAAGCGAAAATACCTAAAAATGCCATTAGAAATATTGCAATAAACTGTGTCTTATTGATTTTAATATCTCTCAGCATTTTTTTAGATAACGACATAATTATACTATTTGAAAAACTCAATATAAAAAACCTTTTTAAATTGATTCAAAATGTAATTAAAATAATACATCATCAATATACATTAAAATACGATAATGTAAACTGCATCAACATCAGTAACAACGTGGATATTAACTGGTTTTAAGTAATCGTCACCATTCCAGATCATTTATCTTTTTAGGATTTTCATTTAAAACAACTGTTTCAATTTGGCCGTTTTTAATTCGGATTACTTTATCTGCCGCATCAGCCAAAACGGCATTATGGGTTACAATAACAACTGTCGTATTCTGATTATTGCTCATATCTTGAAGCAGGCTAAGAATTAAAACACCAGTATTTGAATCCAGTGCCCCGGTTGGCTCATCACATAAAAGCATGGTGGGTTTTTTAGCAACTGCCCGTGCAATTGAAACTCTTTGCTGTTCACCTCCGGACAGCTGTGCGGGAAACTGATTAGCATGTTTTTCAAGTCCAACCGATGCCAAAACTTCAAGACCATCAATATCAACGTCAACAATGTCCTTCATTAGCTCAACATTTTCAAGAGCTGTCAGATTTGGAATTAGATTATAAAACTGGAAAATAAAACCGACATTTTTAGCACGGTAATCGGTGAGTTCATTATCGCTGAACTTTTCCACGTGACTGCCGTTTACAATGATTTCACCTTCGCTGACAGTATCAAGGCCACCCAAGAGGTTTAAAAGTGTTGATTTGCCTGCACCAGAAGGTCCAAGAATTACAACAAACTCCCCTTTATCAATTGTGAAACTGACATGGTCCATAGCTTTTAAGATATGGTCTCCTGTCTTATAAATCTTATCCACATTTCGAAATTCAATAATTGCACTCATTAATATAAGTTTATATTATAACTTATTTAATAAAATTATGCAAAATCGAAAAAAATAGTTACATATAAAATACTTTAAAACAAAAATTATATAATAATAAAAATATTACAGGAAAAAATACAAATGCCCTTTAAAGAAGATGAAATGTTAATAATGCCTGCAGTTGACATAAAAAACGGAAAATGTGTACAGCTCGTTCAAGGCATACCCGGAAGTGAAATGGTTGAAATTAATAATCCTGAACTTGTTGCAAAACACTGGGAGGATTTGGGAGCTAAAAATATCCATGTTATCGATTTGGATGGGACAATTAATGGTGTTGCCAGTTTTGATATTATTAAAAAAATATTAAAAGAGGTATCTGTTCCAATTCAGTTGGGTGGTGGAATCAGAAGTGTTGAATATGCACACCAGTTACTGGACCTTGATATAGAAAGGATAATTATCGGAACCATGGGAATCAAACATCCCGAAACCATTTCCGAACTGTCAGATGAATACGGTTCAGATAGAATAATGATTTCACTTGACAGCAAAGACAACAGAGTAGTCATTAAAGGATGGCAGGAAAAAACAGATAAAAGCCCATCTGAAATAGCAAATGACTTTAAGCAGCATGGTGCAGGCAGTATTTTATTTACAAATGTTGATGTTGAAGGACTCCTAGGAGGATTTTACACAGAACCTGTAGAGGAGTTAAAAAAATCTGCAGATTTGCCTGTTGTTTATTCGGGAGGAATAACAACAATAAATGACATTGAGAAGTTAAATAAAAGTGGTGTGGAAGGAGTTGTAATTGGCTCTGCACTTTATACTGATAAAATTGATTTATGTGAAGCTTTAAAATATCAGATGAGGTAATAGGATGAAAGTAATGGCAACCGGAACATTTGACATACTCCACCCGGGACATGGCATATACCTGGAAGAGTCTAAAAAATTAGGTGGTGAGGATGCTGAGCTTTATGTTGTTGTTGCAAGAGATGCAACCGTTAAGAGAAGAAAAAGAATCCCGATTGTTGGAGAAGACCAGCGTCTGGAACTGATTAAAATGTTAAAACCCGTAGATTATGCTTATTTAGGTGATGCGAACGGTGATGTCTTTAAAATCGTTCGTGAAATCAACCCCGACATTATCACTATCGGAGCCGATCAGAGTCATAATGTTGGGAAATTACAGGAAGCCCTTGATAAAAGAGGCTTGAATGCTAAGGCAGTTCGCATTGAAAAATATCGTGACTGTGAACTTGACAGTAGCTGTAAAATAATTAAAAAAATTCAGAATACTGATTTTGAAGGAAAAATATTGGATCATTGTGAAGATTAGGAGAGTGTGAAAAATGTTTAATGTAGCGATAATAGGAGCAAGCGGATATACAGGTGGAGAACTTTTAAGAATGCTGTTGAACCACCCGGAAGTGGAAATCACAGATATTACTTCAAGACAATACGATGGGACACCTGCACATAAACTTCATTCCCATATAAGAGATTCGGGGCTTGTATTTAAAAACAAAAGTCCTGGTGATTTGGATGCTGATGTTGTATTTACCGCAACACCTCACGGTGCATCAATGAAAATTGTACCTGAAATCCTTGAAACCGGTGCGAAGGTGGTTGATTTAAGCGGAGATTATAGATATCGTGACACGGCAGTTTATGAGAAATGGTACGGAATGGAGCACACAGATAAGGAAAATAAAGGTGCATTCGGACTTCCCGAGTTGTACCGTGATGAAATTAAAAAGGCAGATTTAGTGGCGAATCCTGGGTGTTTTCCAACAGGTGCAATACTGTCTTCATATCCGTTAGTTAAAAATAATCTGGTTTCAAGAATCATTATTGATTCAAAAACAGGTGTCAGTGGAGCGGGCATCAACCCATCAGCAACCACTCATTATCCAAACATTGCAGATAATGTCAATCCGTATAAAATATCCTCACACAGACATATGTCAGAAATCCAGCAGGAACTGCATGGATTTGAAGGTGTGAAAGTATCTTTTACACCTCATCTTGTGCCTGTTATTCGGGGAATTCAGACAACAAGCCACAGTTTACTCAATGATGAAAACATTGACATTACACCTGATGAAATAAGAAAACTATACGAAAAAGAGTATGGCGACGAATACTTCATCAAACTTATGGATGAAGGAGAGATTCCTCATTTAAGCTCAGTGAGAGGATCCAATTTCGTTCATATAGGAGGATTTGAAATTGATGAAACCGGAAGACTTGTAATGCTGTCATGTATTGACAACCTCGTAAAAGGCGCTTCGGGACAGGCCATACAGAATATGAATATTATCCTTGGAATTGATGAAACCTTAGGCCTTACACATTTCGGCCTTCATCCCTGAAGTGAAAGGAGGGAGAAACTATGAGAAGAATAATCATATATTATTCACAGGGCGGAACAACTGATTTGATTGCAAAAACATTGGCTAAAAATCTGAATGCAGATTTGGTTAGAATTCATGATTTAAAAAATCGTGAAGGATTTGCAAACAAAATATTTGCATCAATCAATGCATTTAGAGAAACAAAAACTGATATCATTCCTGAAAAAGTAAATTTAAACGGATATGACACCATTTATTTCGGAACACCTACATGGACAGGAAATCCTACTCCCGCAATATTGACTATCATTGACAGATGCGACCTTAAATCAAAGGATGTTATATTATTTGCTACAATGGATTCCAACCGTGGTGATTCAAATATTTCAAGACTTGAAGAGAAAGTTAAATTACGGGGAGCAAGAGTAATTGAAAGTTTTACTATCGCAACCAAAAATAAAAATCCCGAGAAATTAATCAGAGATACTGAAGCGATAATTGAGATGAAAGATTTAAAAATGTATTAGGGGTGTTAAAATGGTAAAATCTGAATTAAAAATTAAAGCAATTGAAAACGGTACTGTAATCGACCATATTAGTGCAAATAAATCATTGCATATTTTAAAAATCCTGAATATTCCCGATGACGAAACTACTAATGTTACAGTGGCCATAAACGTTATATCCGGAGAAATTGGAAGAAAGGACATTGTGAAGATTGAAAATAGGGAGCTGGATCATGAAGAGCTTAATCAGATTGCATTGATTGCCCCTAAAGCTACAATTAACATTATCAGAGATTTTAAACCAGTTAAAAAAGACAAGATTGTTCTTCCCAAAAAAATTAAATCAATAATCAGATGCACCAATCCGAAATGCATTACAAACTATGAAAATGAACCGATAACTCCCATTTTTAATGTTGTTAAGGAGTATCCTCCTGTTGTCAGGTGCCATTACTGTGAAAAATTAATAAAAACAGAAGATATCGATAAACAGTTCGAATAATCTTCTTATTTATTTATTATGTAATCGGCCAAACGTTTGGACAATGCAAGTATTGTTAATATTGGTGGTTTTCCAGGTGATATGGGCAATACACTTGCATCACAGACAAACAGATTGGATATTTCGGTTTCCAGATTACTGTCAACTATTTTTCCGACTGGTGCTGTTCCTCCAGGATGGGCTCCCCGGCATACTGTTGAGCCGATTGTTTTCGGGTCAACTCCTGCTTTTTGTAAAATAAATCCTGCTGTTGCAACCCCTTCAGCCAGATATCTTATATCAGTGATTGTATTTGTCTTGTAAACATCACCGTCATCATCGATATATCCCCTGCATTCATCAGGGGTTTTTACCATGATGCTTAATATGTCTCCGCCAGTTATGTTATCATCCGGAATGTTTTCACAGATGAATGATGAAAAATGAGGGGACAAGACAAAGTTTTCACCGATTACAAGACCCGCCATCTGTACTTCTGTGTTGAAGTTAATATCTTTCAGGTATCCTCCGACCGATACAAAGGGGTCAAAGAATATTTCATGGCCTGCATCAATTCCTGCAGTTCTTAAAATCAGTGCAGATGATACAGCCCCGGCAGACAATATTACGCAGTCACCAACGAGTTCCTGTTTTTTATTATCCTTAATGTAGATGACTCCTCTGATTTTATTGTCTTCAACGATTAATTCTGTCACTTCTGCCCGTGTGATTAATGATGCTCCTGCTTCAACGGCATCATCAATGAAGTCCTTTCCGGACCATTTTGCATCTGCAGGACATCCGAATGCACATTTACCGCACTGAATGCAGTCCTCTTCCCTGATTGCCTTAGGCATTTTTAATGTGTTAAGGCCAAGTTCATGTGCGGCATCGAGAAATTTCCGTGTTCCTGTCCCGATGTGTGATTCATCCAAATCATGAACCCCAATTAATTTCTCAACATATTCATATGAATCAGTTAAATCTATTCCATAGTCATGCAGTTCGCTGTCAAGTGCCCTTACCATGTTGGACATGGACACAATTGTTGCTCCGCCCACGCATGTTGTGGTCAGCAGGTCGACTGAGTCATTGTATTTATCATAATAGTTGAATGCATCCTTTGATTTGATGTATGGGCCCTTTTCCAAAATTGTTACCGGCAAACCGTTTTTTGCCAGTTCTCTTGCAAGAATTGCTCCGCCGGCACCTGTTCCTATAATAACAAACATTTTTAGTCACCAAAAAATATTAACTATTGTTATATTATATTTTTTAATTAATAAAGTTTTATTTAATATGTGTTCCAAAATTAATATTGTATAAACCTTTTCAGAGTGATAGAATGGAAGAATACATGAATTTATTCGAGAATATTATTGCAAAAACCGCACCAAAAGTAGAATATGTAGATATAAGATTTGGAATTGGCAATAATACATCCATATTAATGAAAGATGGAAATGTTGATGAAATTAACACGGGAATAAACTTAGGAGCAAGAATTAGAGTGTTGAATAATGGAGCATGGGGATTTGCATATACAACAGACCTGTCAAAAATCGATGAGATAACCGAAACCGCCTTGAAATTATCCTCTTCACTTAAAGGAGATGTGACATTATCAGAAAATGAAGTCATCAGGGACAAAACTGAAGTTGATGTGAGAATACCCTTCACTGACATATCCGTCGAACAGAAAAATGACATTATGAAAGAAGCTCATGATGCTGCGTCAATAAAAAAAGTCAACAGTACCACCATAAGCTATGCTGACAGTGAAGTTGATGAACTGTTTATGAACAGCGAAGGCAGTGAAATCCAAGTCAAGACCTCACGGGTAAGGATGGCTCTCAATGCATCTGCAACAGACGGTAGCATAATCCAGTTTGGACACGGAAGTATCGGAGGCGTTAAAGGATTTGAAGTCATTGAAGATACTGACATAGAGAAATTCGCAAGAAACGTTGGCGAAAAGGCTGTCAGATTACTTGATGCCGAACCTGCACCGTCCGGCCAGTATCCTGTGATAGCCGACCCGGAACTGACAGGGGTGCTGATTCATGAGGCACTGGGACATGCGGTTGAAGGGGATTTGATACTGCAGAATGATTCCATCCTGAAGGACAAACTCGGAAGTCAAATCGCTTCGGATATCGTGAACATATTTGACGATGCAAGTTTAAAGGAAGGATTTGGATACTATCCATATGATGCTGAGGGAGTTAAAACAAAACCTAGCCAGCTGGTTAAGGATGGACAACTAATTTCACTTTTAAATTCAAGGTCAACCTCGTCAAAACTGAAAATGACTTCATCAGGAAATGCAAGATCAACAATATCAGACCAGCCGATTGTCAGAATGAGCAACACATTTTTACAACCGGGAAATACTGAAGTCAGCGAATTATTTGAAGAAATCAATAATGGAATATACCTTAAAGGATCTCGGGGCGGCCAAGTCGATACTGGCAAGGGAATATTCCAATTCAATGCCGCTGAAGGATATCTGATTGAAAACGGTGAAATCACAACACCCTTAAGAGACGTATCACTGTCCGGAAACATCCTTGAAACACTAAAAAACATTGATGCCATTGGCAATGACTTTAAATTAAGTGTCGGATTCTGTGGAAAGGACGGTCAGACAGCACCTGTTGGAGATGGCGGACCACATACAAGAATTTTAAATGCACTAGTAGGAGGAATGGGATAAAATGATAAGCGACAAAGCAGGAAACTATTTGGTTGACATAGCCAAACAGTCAGTGAAATACTTTTTGGAAACCGGAAAAACATTAATAAAACCTGAAGATTACCCTGTTGAGTTGGATGAGGAACTGGGAGTCTTTGTAACATTAAACAAAAACAATAATTTAAGAGGATGCATTGGATATGCCGAACCTATAAAACCGGTAATTGATGCAACAATAGAAGTTGCAATATCTGCTGCATTCAACGATCCCCGGTTTAACCCAGTCAGTGAAAAAGAGTACGATGAACTGGACTTTGAGGTAACAGTTCTGACAAAACCTGAAATAATTGAAGTAGTAGACTACGAACAGTACTTTGATGAAATTGAAATCGGCAGGGACGGACTGATTATTCAAAAGGGATATGCAAGAGGACTCCTGCTTCCGCAAGTTGCCCCTGAAAACATGTTTACAACCGAGGAATTTTTGGAACATACCTGTATGAAAGCTGGAATCAGTGCCGACAGCTGGATGGATGAAAGCTGTGATGTGTATAAGTTCCAAGGCCAAATTTTTAAATAGTAATTTGAAATATATAAGTAGGAGACGCAATGAATACAAAAAATATCTTATTAATTGCTCTTCTTTTATTAATTATCTTAATTGCATTAGGTTCAGTTAGTGCATCACCGGACAATATAACCGTTAATGCAATAACCTCCGATAAGGTTAGTGACAATTTAACCGTTAATCACATTGATAAAAAAATTAAGGGATTGAAAAAAGAGAACCCTCGTGATAATATGACTAATGCTGAATTAGTTATTAATATGTTGGGCGAATTGGTGACTACTGAAATTAGCAAAACTGAAAATCCTCATGGTTTTGAAGAAAGCAAAATTGTTGCAAGAGATGGTGGAGGTATTGGAGGTAATGCTTTAATGGAATTAGAAAATCGGACCGGACAAAAAGTAGTAAGTAGTAAAAATTCTAAAAATCCAAGATTATTAGATGATGATTTAAAGTAAAAACAAGATAGGAAAATTAGTTAAAATTTAATCTTTATTCTCTTATTTCCATTTTTTTATAGTGACTAAATTATGATGAGTGGTACAACTATTTCATGAGTCATATTGATGCTCAAACTAGATTAATTTAATGGCTATTTTTATAAAATCTATCAAAATTGTATGGATAACTATTTTTTAAGAAAAATTACAAAATAATATATGAATTATAATAATCATTGAGGAAATATCATGAAAAATTACTCATGTAGCAATTGTGGAATTATAAACTGCAAACACCAAGATTCAGAATATCCTAAATTCTGTCCAACAAAAAAATTAACATGTGATGAAATAATAGTAATTGAAAAACTCTACAATGAAGACAACAACAAAGAGATATCACGGATATCTGCAGAAATTGAAGAGGAGTTCTACTGCAAATACACAAGAGTAGAAGAAATCATAGAA
>CACYBU010000003.1 GCA_902772665.1 uncultured Methanobrevibacter sp.
ATAAAAAATAAGTTTTAAGAAATAACTTATCATAACTAACTTTTAACAAATAAGTTATATTTTATAACTTCTTCCTTATAAAGTATTCGTTTTCACAAATAAGTTATTAGTTATTCATTATCACTTATAAGTTATTAGTTATTTATTATCACTTATAAGTTATAACAAGTTAAAAATTATAAGTTATAACTTATAACTAAAAAATTCAAAAAAAAAATAAAGAAGGATTATTTAGCATTAGACATAGTACCTTCAAAATAGCTAGCATATCCTTTTAAATCCAACATTCCATGGCCTGAAAAGTTAAATACAATGGTTTTTTCCTCATTTGTCTGTTTACATTTCAATGCTTCATCAATTGCAACTTTAATTGCGTGAGTGGTTTCAGGTGCCGGAAGTATTCCTTCGTTTCTTGCAAATGTTATTCCAGCTTCAAATACATCTCTTTGATGAGCGGATCTAGGTTCTATATATCCTTCTTTGGTTAAAAGTGAAACTTGTGGGGACATTCCATGATATCTTAATCCGCCAGCATGAACGGTAGGGGCAACAAAGTCATGACCTAAGGTAAACATCTTAAGCATTGGTGTAAACCCGTTTACATCTCCAAAGTCATATTCATAATTACCTTTAGTTAAAGTAGGACAGGCACTTGGCTCTACTGCAATAAACTTAGTATCTGATTTTCCATCAATTTTATCCTTAATGAAAGGGAATAGAGACCCGGCTAGGTTACTTCCTCCTCCTGCACATGCAATCATGACATCTGGAGTTTCATCTGCAATTTCCAATTGTTTTTTTAGTTCCTGACCGATTACAGTCTGATGCAACATTACATGATTCAATACACTTCCGAGAGTGTATTTAACTTCGTCATTTTCCAATGCTTCTTCCATTGCTTCAGAAATTGCCACACCCAATGATCCTGGATGATCCGGGTTTTCTGAAAGAATTTTACGGCCAACCTTTGTATTCTGGCTAGGAGAAGCATAAACATTACCATTATAGATGTTCATTATGTTTTTTCTGTCAGGCTTTTGGTTGAATGAAACCTTTACCATATAAACAGTACATTCCAAATCCAGAAGGTTGCACGCAAGTGATAAAGCAGTACCCCATTGTCCTGCGCCAGTTTCTGTGGTTAATCTTTCAACCCCTTCTTTTTTAGCAAAATATGCCTGGGGTATGGCTGAGTTTAATTTATGAGAACCTGTTGGAGAGGTGTCTTCACGCTTATAATAAATTTTAGCCGGAGTGTCAAGATATTCCTCCAGTTTTGTTGCCCTGAACAAGGGGGAAGGTCTTCCCATTTGCATGTAAAGTTTTCTAACTTCTTTAGGGATTTTTATGAATCTTTCGGTTGAAAATTCCTGTTTTAAACCTGTTTTTGTAAATGCTTTTTGTAGTGAAGAAATCTGGTCTTTTCCTTCACTGTTGTGTGGCATAGGAAGTTCGCAAGGTAAATCAGCGTTAATATTATACCATTCTTTAGGCACTTCATTTGAGTTTAAAGTTATTTTGTAATCCATAATAATAATTATTAAAATGTACTATATAAAACTTTGTTGTACAAAAATATACAATATAATTATTAATATAATAAAATACTATCTAAAAATATGAAAATATTAGCTATTGATGTTGGAACCGGAACACAGGACATAATGATATATGACAGTGAAAAGGAACTGGAAAATTCAATGAAACTGGTACTGCCATCACCACACCTCTACATTTCCCAGCAGATAAGACAAACAGAAAATGACATATACTTCACCGGAGAAATAATGGGAGGAGGAAAGATAAAAAAATCCATCCTTGAACATAAGAGAAAAGGATATAATGTTGTAATGGATTCAAAATGTGCAAAAACAATACGTGACAATCTAGAACAGGTAAAATCTATTGGAATAGAAATCGACGATGACATGTCAAAATACAGGGATTATACAAAAATCAGAATGGCTGATATAAACATTACCAAACTGTCAAAACTAATGCTGAACTATGACCTTGAATTTGATTTTGATGAAATCGCAATTGCTGTGCAGGACCATGGCTATAACGAAAACATGGGCGATCGTGACTTCAGATTTGAAAAAATAAGAGAAAAAATTTCCCAACCTGTTTCCCCATTAGAATTCGGGTTTAAAAAAGACCTGCCGGATTACTACACAAGAATGCAGGCAGTAAAAAGAACCTTAAAAGATGAGGGAATAGATACAACCCCCCTATTAATGGATACTAAATTTGCATCAATAGCAGGAATGTGCTTTGACGAGGTGGCTAAAAAATTGGACAGCTATATAGTAATTGACATCGGAAACGGTCATACAACCGCAGCATCAATAGAAAATGGTAAAATACAAGGCATATTTGAACATCACACATCAAGTCTTACATGCCAATCCCTTGAAAGATACATTAACCGTCTAGCATCAGGCAAGATAACAAATGAGGAAGTTTATAATGATCATGGCCATGGGGCTCATGTCTTAAATCCTATAAAAAAAATCGAAAAAGTAATAGTAAGCGGACCAAAAAGAGAACTGATTGAAAAAACAGATTTGGACTGGCATCATGCAGCTCCCGGAGGAGACGTTATGATGACCGGTACCGTAGGATTGATAAAAACAATACAAGGATAGATTATAATGCTTAAGATGGACTCACATATTCACAGTGAATATTCTCCGGATTCACATTCAAAAATCGACGACATACTGAAAACCGCCCAAAGAAAAAACATTGACATTATTGCAATAAGCGATCACAATACTATTGACGGAATCACCGAAGTTAAGGCAAAAACAAAAAACACAGATATATTAGCAATACCTTCTATTGAAATTTCATCAACACTAGGCCATATCCTTGGTTTCGGGTGTGAGGAAAATATACCTCGAGACCTAACACCTCAAGATACAATCGATAAAATTCATGATTTAGGTGGTCTTGCAATAATCCCTCATCCATTCTGCTTTTACCGTCACGGACTTCTATGTAAAAGTGACTACAGGGAATTAAAAATAGATGCAATTGAGACAAAAAATGCCAGATTCATTATAGGATACTGTAACAGTAAGGCAAAAAAATTAGCAAAAAATGAACATATTCCAACTCTAGGTGCAAGTGATGCGCATTATTGGAAATTTGTTGGTGACTGTTTCAGCCTTATTGACTGTGAAAAGGACATAGACAGTGTTCTTAAAGCAATACGAAAAGGAAAAGTAGAATCCCATGGAAAAGGAACATCAAATATAAAGCTATCAAATTATCTGTTTAAAAAAAATATTCTAAAGAAATTTGATTAAAAAGAGTATTATTAACTCTTTTCAATTAAAATTTCTATAATAGAAACGTTTGTTTTTTCATTATTAAAATTTTCGATTTCTTCAGTATAAATTTTAATGTCTGTAACATCCGCTTCTGGAACAAACCTGTTTCTTACAATTTCAGCAGTGTCGACAGCACGATTAATAGCTTTACCCCTAGCTCTTAAAAGAACAGAGTCTGAACCTTCATTGAACTGTGTAACAACTGCTAAAACATAATTCATAACAGGTTTGCTGCCTACAAAAATTGTATTATTTTCCATAATAAATTCACCATATTAAATTTATGTTATTTTTGTATATAAAAGTTTTAGATAATTTTATGATAATAAATATAAACAGTTAATAATTAATAATGAATAAAAAATAATTAATATAAAGAATAAAAAATAATAATTAAACAAATAAAAAAAAATATAAATATAAGTAAGAAAAATATAAAAAATTGATATTTAAATAAAAATCATCAATTATTCTGTTCTATTAATTAATAATAATTTATTAATAGAATCCAATACTGCCAAAATACTGGCCATGACAATATCCTGATTAATAGACCTTCCTGTTGATTTGTTGCCATTAGGATCCGAACAGATAACAAAAACATCAGCCAACGCATCGGTACCACCATTGATAGCTTCCAAATTATATTCTTCAAGCTCAATGTTTAAAGTATCGTTAATCAAATCACCAATTGCATTTAAAGCAGCGTCTACCGGACCTACACCAGTACTTGCAGTTTCCTCTTCAACACCATCAATTTCAAGCTTAACAGTAGCAGTAGGAGAAACATTTGCACCCATTGAAATACTCAATCCCTTAATGACTATAGGAGTTTCACGGGCGGATGAAAGTTCTGTAATAGCAATAGCTACAAGGTCATCATCAGTAACGCACTTTCCACTATCACCTAAAGATTTGATTTCATTGAAAACCTTATAAAACTGTTCATCATTCAAATCAATATGATACTCCTTCAGTTTGGATTTCAAAGCATTTGCACCGGTATGTTTTCCCAAAACAATACGTCTGGAATGACCAACCATTTCAGGAGAAATCGGTTCATATGTATAGGAATTATTCAAGATACCATGAACATGAATGCCTGACTCATGAGCAAAAGCATTGTCCCCTACTATAGGCTTGTTGACAGGCATCTTAACACCGGTTAAACGGCCAACCAGATTAGATAAACTATAAAAGCGTGTGGTATCCAGACCCAAATCAATGTCATAAGCTGATTTTAAAGTCATTACAAGTTCCTCAAGAGAACAATTACCCGTTCTCTCACCTAGACCGTTAACTGTAACATGAGCCTGATTTGCACCACATTCTATTGCGGTTAAAGTATTAGCTGTGGCAAGACCGAAATCATTATGGAAATGCACACTTACAGGAACATGGAAATTATTTTTAATATCCGTTATTAACTCATGAGTAACTATAGGAGTTAAAATACCTACAGTATCTGGAATATCAATAAAATCAGCACCTGCACTAATAACCTCGCCGAAAACATCAAACAGGAAATTCCTTTCAGTCCGGGTGGCATCTTCAGCTGAAAATTCAACTGTCAAACCGTGGTCTTTTGCATATTCTACTGTCTCAATAGCACGGTTTATGATTTGGGATTTGGACATATTTAGCTTATAGTCCCTATGAAGAGGAGAGGTACCTATAAAAGTGTGAATGTAATCCAAATCAGCATCCAAAACACAATCAACATCAACGTTTAAAGATCGTGACAGACCAACAATTGTTGAATCTAAATTTAAATCCTTGATTTTTTTAGCAGATTCAATTTCACCTTTGGAAGATGCAGGAAAACCTACTTCGATTTTATCAACTCCTAAATTATTTAGCTTTTGGGCTATCTGAATCTTTTCATCAACTGTCAGGGCAACACCAGGAGTCTGTTCACCATCTCTTAGGGTTGTGTCGAAAATATAAATCTTATCAGCCAGATTCATGTTTTCTTTTTTTAAGGTTTCTATATCCCTCATCGCATCACCAATTTGAAATAAAAAAAATATAGTTAATAAGATTAATCATTTACGACCCCTGATTGTGAAAGCAACAAAAACAACCAATATTAAAGCAACTATTAAAACTCCCAGGGAGAAGAATAACTGCACTGAACCTGGAACCTCATACTTATTGATATTTAAGGAATACAAATATCCTGAATCATCTGCGAAGAGTAATGAATTGCCGTTTATAACAGGAGAAGATGTTATAGGAGAACTGAACAGAATAGTACCCGGATTATAGGTGAACTCTTCAATTCCCGTATATTTGTTTAAAACATATAAAACCCCATTGTTTGATCCGAAGGCAACTAATTTACCCTTTAAAGCTGGGGTTGACTGGACTTTATTACCAGTCTGGTGAGACCATTTGACAGTTCCGTCACGAATATCAAGGCATGTCATATTGCCGTCATCGCTTCCAATGTAGACACTGTTATCATGTTCATCAGTTGTAGGTGATGAAATTACCTTATTGCACAAGTCCTGTTTCCAGATTAAATCGCCGTCTGATTCATTGAGACAGTAGACATTACCGTCACTTGAGCCGAAAATAATGCTTTTGTTTACATAACTTGGACTGGACAATATTTCATCACCAGTAGTGAAATCCCAGTTTTTATTCTTATCTGTGCCTATACTGTAGAGCTTGCCATTGGTAGAACCGATATATACTGTATCGTCAAAAACTGCAGGGGATGATTTCAGCTCACCATCAAGTTTTTTGTTGAATTCAACTTTACCATCATTATTTAAACCGTACAAATGTCCGTCATCAGTTCCAAAGTAAATCACATCCTTATAATAGAATGGTGTGGATGCAACATTGTCACAGTCAAAATCCCATACAACCTTGTGTGTGTTAATGCTTACTGCCTTAAGACCGTCTTCACATCCGATGTACAATCTGTTTTTATGAACAATCGGTGATGAATTTGTATGAGATTCCAAGTCCAAATCCCATTCTTCCTCACCAGTTTCCATATCTACAGCTGTTAAAATACCATCATTTGAAACTACATATACATAATCCTTATAAATAGCCGGAGATGAATGAACTGGAGATTCAATGTTAAATGTCCATAAATTGGTTACAAAATCAGAACTTTCATCCCTGTATGCATTATGATTAACGTTACCTCCAAAGCAGTCCCAGTTTTCAGCCGCCACCGGAGATAAACACAAAAGTACTATAAATAATCCGATTAATAATTTTTTATACATTATAAAACCCCCCATTATACATCTCTGTTGAATCTCTTCACACCTATTATAAAGAATAAAAGTGTGAAAGCCAAAAGAATCACTAAATCCAACCATACATCACCTAATGTTTGACCTTTAAGCATTATCCCCCTCATTGCATCGTTAAGATATGTTAATGGGAAAATATATGCAATTTTTTGTAAAATCCATGGCATGGTTTCTATCGGATAAAAAACACCTGATACAAACATCATAGGCATTGAAAACGGCAGAACAATTTGAGCATAATCCTCCTGTGTGGATGTTCTGGCCGAAAGCATAATACCGAATCCGACAAAACACAATGCACCTATAACAAGTACAATGAACGTTTGAAGAAATCCACCCTTAATACTGACATTAAATAGTAAAACTGCCATGAATATAAGGATCAATGCTCTTACAAGTTCAATTAACAGTTTAGCTGCAATCTTACCACCGATTACTGTGGAAACTGAAGTTGGTGTCATGAAAAGTCTTGCAAGCTCACCGGTTTCTCTTTCACCAGCTATAGTTGCACCCATACCCATCATACAGCTCATCATGATTGTCATTCCAAGAATTGCCGGGACTAAAAAGTCAATATATTTAATGTTTCCGTAAATACGGTTTATATGCAGACTAATATCATCTTTAAAATTGTTTAGGGAGTGCTGAATACTTGGCTGAATATGAGCATCCTGAGTTGAAACACTGGTCTGTGAAGCCACCATATTGGAAATCCTATAAAATATTGCCTGTGTAGATGATTCAAGAATCTGTGCCGCCATCTGATCTGACGAGTCAATGTAAAGCGTTACACCCTTCTGCTGAGAGGTGTCCTTATCATAATCGGACGGCAGTATAATAGCCGCCTTTACTTCACCCGAATCAACACGATGCTTACCCTCATCCAAACTGTCAATAACTTCAACTACATGATAGGTTTCAGTGGTTTTTATTGTATCCAGGGTCAAATCAGTTAAATCACCGTCTGACTGTGAAACAACAACTATCGGCAAATCAGTCATTTCCCCTCCCATACCATAACCGAAAAGTAAAATCATAATTATCGGAAAGGCAAGAATGGAAATCAGCCTTCCGGGATGTCTTTTAAGAGAAATCAACTCTTTTTTAATCATCCACCAGAATTTATTAGGCTCTATCATCGTCACTCCCCCCTGATGTTGATTTAATGAAAACATCTTCAAGAGAAGGTTCCTCGGTATAAATTGAAGAAATAATACCCCCTGAAGATATAATATCATTTAAAACATTATGAACAGCCATATCATCAAAACTGTCAATTCTTAAATTAATACGGCCGTTACGGGCCACTTCAACACTTTTCACATTATCTGATTTTGAAATGGTTTCAATAATTCCGTCATCACTGCTTTTCAAAAGAACAGACATCTTTTTCAAACTTAGATTTTCAAGGTCAACGTGTGAAATGGATTTTTCGCTTTCATCTGAAATTTTTGCTAAGGCATCTGTAATATCCTTCCTGTTGGATTCTAAAAGAGCATCTTTAAGTCCCTGAGGAGTATCATAGGCTACCAGATTACCTGTATTTATAATTCCCACATTATCGCAAAGCATGTCTACTTCATGCATGTCATGTGAGCATAAAATAATAGTGTGACCGTCGTCATTCAGCTCCCTAATCAAATCCCATAATGTGCGTTTAGTAGTAGGGTCAAGTCCAATTGTAGGTTCATCCAAAAACAGAATATTCGGCCTGTGAACCAGACTTGCCACAAGTGAAGCTTTCTGTTTTTGACCACCTGAAAGCTGACCAACACGTTTGTCCTTTGCATATTTGATGTCTACAAGTTCCATCAAATCCAGGATACGTGAGTCTCTTTCATCTTTTGGAACTCCATAATAGTCAGCACACATCTGTGAATTTTCCATAACAGTCAAATCCTTATACAGACTGACCTGCTGGGGAACCATACCCAGGAGGTTTCTGACTTCATTGGGATTTTTCTCAACATCATATCCCCCGACAATCGCTCTTCCTGAAGTAGGCTGAATCAGACATGTCAGCATTTTAATAGTAGTTGTTTTACCTGCCCCATTTGGACCCAACATTCCGAAAATACTCCCTTTAGGAATTTCCAAGTTAAGAGAATTAACGGCAGTGAAATTATTACTGTAAACTTTTGTTAAATCATTCGTTTCTATCGCATTCATTTAGTAAACTCCAGTCCTGTCATTTCTTTAAAAAAGGCTAACCAATGCGGATTTTCCAAAATACCTTTCATATGAATTTGAACAAATTTTAAAAAGTCTTTTCCGTCATCAGTTATTGAGTAAAATTTAACTCTTTTATTGTTTTCATTAGTTTTCCAAACTCCAATAATCAATCCATCCTCCTCCATTCGGGAGAGAATTGGATAAATCTTACTTGAATTAATAGTAATTTCACACTTGGAATCATTAAAGTTAAAAAACTCGTTTAACTTCTTCATGATTCCATAGCCGTGAATTGATTCCTTTGAAATTATCCATAAAATCAAATTATGTATTATTCCATTTGAAAAGTTTTTGAAAACTTTTTTGTGTGATTCGCTAAACTCTTCTTGTATCATATTTCACCTTATGTCAAAAATTGATATATATTAATATTTATTATATTTCACTACCAAATATATAAATATGAAACTCGGATTTACAACACTTGCACTGTTTATGGAACCTAACAGTGACATCATAGAACTGGCCAAAAAACACGGATTTGAAATGATTGAGATTCTTGGAGAAGACCCCTTTTATGAAAAAGATAAAGGAGAATTTAAAGACTGCGGACTGGACATTAGAATTCATGCAGCAACAGTAGACATTAACATCGCAAGTTTAAACAGAGGAATCAGAACTGAAAGTGTAAAACAGATGATTCAATGCGGATATTATGCAGAAAAAATTAATGCAAATACAATAACAGTTCATCCAGGAATAATAGGTAGGAACGAACCCCACCTTAGAAAATGGGCATTGGAACTTGCGATAGAAAGTGTTGGTGAGATAATAGACAACACCACCGTTGAAATCTCAGTGGAAAACATGCCAGTTCGTGGAAAATTTCTGGCAAATAAAGTTGAGGAACTTGAAATGATACAAAATGAAACAGGTTGCAGTTTAACAATCGATACAGGTCATGGAAATACCTGCGGAAACCTTGAAGAAATGCTGTCTTTAAAAAATATCAGCTATTGTCATCTGAATGATAATAATGGATTTAAAGATCAGCACATTACACTGGGTGAAGGAACACTCGACCTTAAATTACTAAAAAAAATTGATACTGCTATCATTGAGTTAAATAACTTTGATAATGTCTTAAAAAGTAAAGAAGTCGTTGATAACTTATAACTTATTATTTTTTTATATCTTATTAGTTATAAGTTATAACTTATCATTATATTAAACCTTATTACTTATAAGTTATAACTTATTATTTTATTTTATAAGTTAGTTATAAGTTATAACTTATCATTATATTAAACCCTATAAGTAATAAGTTATAACTTATCATTTTATTTTATAAGTTAGTTATAAGTTATAAGTTAAAAGTAAAATCATATTTTTTAAAAATAACGAGTTTGACGCAAAAATATGTAATTTGTTGATTGGAAGTTTTAATGATTATTCTTCATTATTTTTCAATATAACCTTCTAAAAATAGTTCTACAATTTTAACTAATTTTTACTACTTTCTTAAAATATAGTGAAGGCACTGTTGCCTCTGTACTGGGAAAGTGGATATTTAACATATACCAAGTACCACCCTTTTTTCCCACCTGATGGTTTTTAATAAAGTCTCTTCAAGAACTCCTTCAATGGTTTTGTATTTTTATTTATCATGTTTATTCAATGTAGTTAAATGATACAATTCTATTTGTTGTTTGTTGTTGGTATATCTTTAAAATTGGTATGCATTAATAGTGATTCTTTATCTTTTTCAATATTTCTAACAAATGCTCTTAATTCTTCGGGTACACGTTCAATATTTTCTAATAAATCATTATATCTATTATCTACAGTTGGCATTGCTTTGGATTTAAGAACCATAGAGACTCTTTCTTTAGTATAAACATAACTGTCCATTTTTCATTGATTTGGCGTATTTCTGCTCTTTTTTGACGATTAATACGGAGTAATTCATTTTTTTCATCAACTATTGCTTGTTCTTCTGCAGGGGGTCGTCCTGATTTTCCTTGTCTTAATTCGGTTATTTCATTAATTCTTATTATATTTTCTTCTATTTCATTTTCTAGTTTTTTGATTTTTCTATTAAAACTTACTAATTTGCCAAACATGCGTTTTAAAAGGTTCTGCATTTTATGGAAACTACATAATTTGTGTTTGACTCCTAATTTTTTCATAATGGCCGGATACATTTTAGCTCCATCTGTAACTATTGTTTCAATTTCAAATTTATCAACCAATGTTTTAAAAACTCATATACAAATTCGGCATCAAATTCGTCATGTGTTGCAATGCAAAAATCAAAAACATGGCCTGTGTTGGGATCTAAAGCTGTTAATTTATAACACCATTCGCCCATAACTCGCACATATTGTTCGTCAAAATCTATTACTTTACTAAACTTAATTTTTTGTTCTTTATACATTTCAGATAGTTGTTTTCGAATTTTAGAAACAAATCCATCAAAATTATCTTTTCTAAATTTGTACAATGTTTCTCTGCTAATTTTAACTCCATGAGCCCAATAAA
>CACYBU010000004.1 GCA_902772665.1 uncultured Methanobrevibacter sp.
TAATAATAAATATTTTCAAAATGCGACTAGATGATAAAACACAGATACACACATAAACTGATATTTACCTACATCAATTAAAACAAAATAGAGCAAAAAAATAGTAAAAAATAAAATAAACAACAGCGCCGCCTAATATTTAAAGCAAGTGCTGGTCTTTTTAGAATAACAGTTATTGCAGCTTTGACAGATTGATTCACCTTCACCCTTCTTCTTCCAGTCAGCCAAAAAGTCAGCCTGCGCCACAAACGGCTTGGACATTGACATGAACTCGACATTGGAATGATTCAGCACATCGTTCATTGATTTCATGTCCCTGAGTGATCCTCCCAGAATCACCGGAATGTCAACCTCACCGATTAGCTTGTCAACATATACTAAAAACGGATGCTTTTCATTTCCGTCATAAAGGTATGATATTGTACGGGCGGTCAACTGTATGCTGTCGGCTCCTGCCTTTTCAAGTTCACGGGCCACTTTAAGGCTTTCCTCTGAGGTCATCCCATCTTTTCTGACATCCCATGGATTAATCCTGATACTTACATGAAAATCAGGTATTGTCTTTTTAATCAGTTTGATGATTTCAGATGCAATCCTTACTCTGTTTTCTGTGTTTCCACCATAATCATCCTTTCTTTGGTTGAAGTAGGAGTTGATGAATCTTGCCAGGTATAAATTGTTTCCCATGTCGATTTGCATTCCGTCAAAGCCTGCAAATGAGAATTTCTTGGCAGCCATTATTACTTCAGCCTGAAGTTTCCTTATCCCTTCCATTGTCAGGTCGTTTGCTTCTGCCTTCTGGTTGTCGCCGTCATCATAGTAAAAGAATGCCAGCTGTCCCAAAACAGGAACATCATGGTTGTGGCAGATGTCTGTTATCATCTTGTACTCCTTTACAAAACCCAGATAATTCAGGCTTGATGAGTATGGTGCGAATCTGTCCTTGTGGTCAAGGACAAACATTTCAGATATTATGAGACCTGTCCAGGAACTGGCAATCTTTTCGTATCTGTCATATATTGCAGGTGAGAGAAATCCTCCTTCTTCGGTTTCTGTTTCCCATGTTCCGGTTCTCACTATTCTGCTTTTAAGTTTAAAATCTCCAAATTCCACTTCATCGAAAATGTCTTTCATAATAATCTCCTAAAATAATATTCAAATTAAAAAATATATAAATTAACAAGTAAGTTTAAAATTACTGAAAAAAAGAAAAAATCAAAGGCAATCTATTTGATTACCATTAAGCAGTCGTCGATAGCTATTGCATCACCGGCTTCTATGAAAATCTCCTCAACGGTACCGTCAGCTTCCGCCTGAATATCGTTTTCCATTTTCATGGCTTCAATGACACAGATTGTGTCTCCGGCTTTCACTTCATCTCCCACTTCAACATTGACCTTGATAATCATACCCTGCATGGAGGATGCGATGGCTCCTTCCCTGTTTTTGCAGTCGTTTTTAGGTTCTGCCTCATCAATGTCGATGACTCCTGTAGGCAATATTTTAACATTGAAGATGTCTCCATCAACATCGACGCTGTATTCGTTTGGAATTTCAGCGGCAATTATCACTTCACCATCTGTTGGCATGCGAGGACTGAGTTCCTCTTCTTCAGCTTCACCTTTGAGGAATTTTGGAGCAATTGGCGGATATAATGCATAAGTCAATGCATCTTCATCTGATTTGACGAATCCTTTCTCTTCACCTTCTTTTTTGAACTTGTCAAATTCAGGTTCAAGCAAATCTGCAGGCCTGCATGTGATTACCTCATCATCACCAATTATCTGTTTTGATATTTCCGCATCAACCGGTGCCGGAGGCTTACCATACATTCCTTTCATGTATTCTTTCACTTCATTGGATACTGTCTTGTATCTTTCTCCACCCAATACATTCATCACTGATTGGATTCCTACAATCTGACTTGTTGGTGTTACAAGAGGAGGGTATCCCATGTCTTTTCTGACTCTTGGCATTTCATCAAGCACATCGGTGTATCTGTCGATTGCATTTTGTTCCTTGAGTTGTGAAATGAGGTTTGAAAGCATTCCTCCAGGAATCTGATAAAGCAACACATCAGTGTCAACGCTTTCAGAAATCGGATCAAGAATACTACCATATTTTACTTTAATATCATCAAAATATTCCTTGATGGCTGTGAGTAACTTTAAGTCAAGACCTGTGTCAAATTCTGTTCCCTGAAGTGCTGCAACCATACTTTCTGTCGGTGGCTGTGAGGTACCCCAAGCGAGAGGTGAAATGGCTGTGTCCAAAATGTCCACACCTGCCTGACAGGCTGCATAGTAGCTGATTGGAGTCATTCCACTGGTACAGTGACAGTGCAAGTCAACAAGCAATCCGGTTTCCTCTTTAAGTTTTGTGACCAATTCATAAGCTGCAGTTGGAGTGATCAATCCTGCCATATCCTTAATAGCCACGGAATCACAATCAAGAGCTTCCAAATCCTTTGCAAGTTCTACAAAATTATCAATGGAATGTACAGGACTTATTGTGTAACTTATTGTACCCTGAACATGCGCTCCCTGATCTTTTGCCACCCTGATTGCCTTTTCCATATTTCTTATATCGTTTAGGGCATCGAAAATCCTGAAAACATCCACACCGTTTTCATATGATTTTTCAACGAATTTTGTAACGATATCATCAGGATAGTGTTTATAACCAACCAAATTCTGTCCCCTTAAAAGCATCTGTATAGGAGTGTGATTGAATTCGGCCTTTAATTGTCTTAACCTTTCCCAAGGGTCTTCGTTTAAATATCTGATACAGGTATCAAAAGTAGCTCCACCCCAAGCTTCAACTGAGAAATAGCCAACTTTATCCATCTCCTCAGCAATAGGAATCATGTCCCGGGTTCTCATCCTGGTTGCAAGCAATGATTGGTGAGCATCACGAAGAGCTGTTTCTGTAAATCTAACTTTTGCCATTATTTACACCTCTTTCATATTTTTAATGTATAAAGTAATCTTAAATTATCCAACTATAATATTTGTTTTTTGTAATATATAATATTAAGTATATATTTAAATTTAAACAAAGAAGAAAAAAAGTTATTAAAAATTTTAAAAAAATATAAATTAAAAATGAAAATGGGAAAAATTACCTTTCTAATTCACCGGATATGAATTTTTCAACATTTTCATATGCCTCATCATCACTGAACTGAATTGGAGGATGTTTCATAGTATATGATGAAATTGAGGTTAATTGTCCACCAATACCTCTTTCCAAACCCATTTTACAACATCTTACTGCATCGATTACGCATCCAGCGGAGTTTGGAGAGTCTTCAACACTTAATCTAAGTTCTATGTTCATTGGAACATCCCCGAATGTGCGGCCTTCCATTCTAAGGAAACATAATTTATTATCGTTTTGCCATGGGACATAATCACTTGGTCCGATGTGAATGTCTCTATCTTCCATTCTTTCATCGAGCACTGACTGAACAGCTTCGGTTTTGGATTCTTTTTTGGAATCCAATCTTTTACGATTAAGCATGTTTAAAAAATCAGTGTTACCACCAGTATTAATCTGATAGGTCCTGTCCAATTTCACACCCCTATCCATAAATAAACTAGCTAGTGTTCTATGAGTGATAGTAGCACCAATCTGAGCTTTAATATCGTCACCTACAATAGGAATTCCTTTTGCCTTAAATTTAGCATCCCATTCATCATCACTTACAATGAATACCGGCATGCAGTTTACAAATGCGATTTCAGCATCAAGAGCACATTGAGCATAATATCTGGCAGCTTCTTCAGAGCCTACCGGCAAGTAGTTTACCAATATTTCAGCCCCGCTCTGTTTTAAAACTTCCACAACATCGACAGGCTCAGCATCACTTACAACAAATGTGTATTCATCATCATAATTGACCATATGATCTGCAACACCGTCCAAAACATGACCCATGCATACTGTAACATCATATTTCGGAATGTCCTTTTGAAATACTGTTGTACAGTTTGGTTTGGCAAATATTGCTTCATCTATAGTTTTTCCAACTTTTCTTACATCCACATCAAAAGCTGCAACTACTTCAATGTCACTGGGAGAATATCCTCCGATATCCCAGTGCATAAGCCCTATTGCTTCTTCAGGATTTTTACCATCATAATAATGTATTCCTTGAATTAAGGAACTCGCAC
This sequence comes from uncultured Methanobrevibacter sp., assembly GCA_902772665.1. Classification (GTDB taxonomy): domain Archaea; phylum Methanobacteriota; class Methanobacteria; order Methanobacteriales; family Methanobacteriaceae; genus Methanocatella. The sequence continues at coordinate 4,176 of CACYBU010000004.1, forward strand.
AGTTACCCATTCCTACTATTGCTATTTTAATTTTATTCAATGTAAACACCAGCTAATATTAATTATAAGACAATACTTTAAATAAATAAAATACTAATATTATGTTATCTAATATACTTTATATAATTATTGTTTAGGTAAAAAAAATGAGAATATTATTTATTGCATTTTATTTTAATCATTCAAATGAAATAGCTTCAAAAAGACTGCAGGGAGTTAGCAAATATTTACCCAAATTTGGTTTTAAACCTGTTGTAATTGTTCCAAAGACTTTAAACAAAACAGTTAGGATAGATAATGTTGAAGTTATTGAAACCGAATACACAGACATGATTTCAAAGTTCCTGCCGCCTTCTAAAAATAATGAATCATCCGGCGAAGCCCCTTCAAAGTCAAAAACCAACCCATTAATCTCGAAAGCAATATCTCTTGCCGGAGAAATTTTTGCATATCCTGACGGCATGAAATACTGGCATGAACCTGCATTTGAAAAATGTTGTGAAATCATAGAAAATGAAGAAATATCTGGAATAATATCTTCTTCATTTCCAATAACCTGCCACACCATTGCACATGATTTAAAGGAAGAATATGATATTCCATGGATTGCAGATTTAAGGGATTTATGGAATCTGAACCCATATATCCACCATACTTTCATAAGAAATTACTTTGAAAAAAGACTTGAACTCAAAACATTCAAAAATACCGACATTCTAACTACAACAACCCCTCTTGCCCGCAAGAAATTGCAGAGCCTGCATCCTCAAAAAAGAATTGAGTCTGTTGTTTCAGGCTATGACCCGGAAGATTTTGAGGATATTTATCAAACATCTCCAAGTGAAAAATTAACCCTTATGTATGCCGGTTCACTTTACGGTGGCAAAAGAGACCCTTCAATACTTTTTGACAGTATAAATCAGTTAATCTATGAAAATAAAATTAATCCTGACAAAATCAGCATTGATTTTTATGGGGACACCACCAATCTGGAGGAACTGTCCGAAAAGTATAATGTTTCGCGAATCGTTAATGTACACGGTAAAATCACCCGCAAAGAAGTTCTTAAAAATCAGATGAATTCTGATGTGCTGCTTCTGATTTCATGGATGAGTGAATCTGAAAAAATGTTCATTCCGGGGAAAGTCTATGAATACATGGCTTCTCAAAAGCCGATACTGTCAATAGGATATCATGAAGGTTCACTTAAGGATCTGATTGAAAAGACCGAAATAGGCTACCATGTATCCAATGTTGAGGATTGTAAAAAAGCTATTTATGATTATTACCTTAAATATAATAACAGTGAATTAAAATACTGTGGAAATGAATTTGCAGATGAATATTCCATGGTGAATACCGCAAAAAAATTTGCACAACTTCTTGAGGAAATACAATGAATCCTTATATTGAAATTTTAAGACCTGGAAATGCATTAATGGGTGCAATATCAATAATTTTAGTTGCACTGATTGATAAAACAGTAAGTATACTAGTTATTCTTGCAATGATTACTGTATTCTTTGAAACCGCCGCTGGAAATGTTATAAATGACTATTTTGACTACAATATTGATTTAATCAATAAACCTGAAAGACCAATTCCTTCAGGCAAGATTTCCCTTAAAAACGGCAGAAACTACGGATATTTCCTGTTTTCAGCCGGAACAGTATGCGGTTTTTTAATCAGTCATATGACAAATAACTGGATTCCGTTTGTAATTGTACTGATAGCTGATGTTATTCTTTATTTATATGCCTATAAATTAAAAACAACCCCTTTAATTGGAAATCTGGCTGTGGGATTCATGACCGGTTTCGGATTTGTTTTTGCAGGATTCTGTATCAACAATCCAAGTATTGTGATGACTTCAATAATTTTAGGATTTTTTGCATTTGTAATGACAACCGCCCGCGAGATAATAAAAGATATAGAAGACATTGAAGGAGATAAGGCTGACGGCGCCAAAACATTACCTATAATTATTGGTGCTAAAATCCCCGCGGTAATTGCAACAGTACTAATTATTGTTGACAGCGCCCTATGTCCATTATTATACTTTTATCATATATTTAAAATATTGTATTTAGTTATTATTGTCCTTGCAGTTATGTTATTCCTTTACTCTGCATTTATAATTATCAAATCACAGGATGAAAAAACCGCAGGTAAAGCATCTAAATATTTAAAAACAGGAATGTTAATAGCATTTCTAGCATTTGCACTCGGATCATTTTGATTCATATATTTTAACATCCCCAAATTCTTTGACCATACTGTAACCGGTCAGGTTTACTTTGCCCGTGGAAATATAGTAAGTGGCATTTCCATCATGGAGTTCCTGACTTAATAAAGTATCATTACCTACATTTCTGGCATATTTAACTTCTTTTTGCAGATACCAGGTGTAAACGGGACCTCTGTTTGAAAACATGATTCCATCCTTACCTTCAAGCCAACCGGAAGCATCGTGTTCATTGACGGCTACCGAATTATCGTGAACATTAGCAATATAATTAACGCAGAACACCATCATCACAATCATAATTATTACTGGAATCAGATATCTGAAATTGAAATTCTTAAATTTAATCTCTTTGAAACTGTTGAATAATATTTCAACTGAAAAAACAACCAGAAATATGAATCCAGGAGCCATCGCTGTGAAATACCTGTCGGCTTTGGTTAAATGTGCTGTGAAAAATATTAAATAAGACAGAAAGAGTCCTGCCATTGCAATATTAATTGCCAGATACGGATAGGTGCTTAACCAGACGTTATCAACTTCATCATAGTTTATAATAATTTTGGTAAGTGAATATGCAAGAAGATACATTCCCACAAACAGAAGCACTTCAGAATAAATAAAAGAAAACAGACTTGCCGTGAAAAATGATGATATTACCATTAAAAAAGATATGATTAACATCAGATACATTACTCTTGCAGGGACAGTCCATTTATAAATGCTTGAATCCTGATTTTTAATTTTGGAATATGAATTTTTAAAAGTATTGAAAAACATGTAGATTACAAAAATTGCGCCTATAATGAACAATGCGAATATGATTATTCCAATAATATATTTGGTGGAGGAAATATCATATATAATGCCCTTGACATAGAAAAATAAATCATTGACAACCAGTTTGCCTGCATGAATGGTTGTTAGGGAGCTTTCAGATGAAACTTCGGAAGCCTGATTTAAAAATCCCAAAGGAATATTATTAATGAAAAAATATGCGAAAAATGGAACTGAAGTTAAAATTCCCACCAGAACTCCACCGAATATGTTTTTATAGTATTTTTTAATATTGGTTGCAATATTTGTCCGGCTCATAAAGTATAAAAGCATTACCCCGACAATCAATGCCCCAGTGTATTTTGTAAAAAAGCTCAAAACTGCCAATGGAAATGCAAGGTAGAAATACTTTTGATTTTTCTCCATTGCCTGAATAAAGAAATATAATGCCCAAACCATCAATGCAACAAATCCGATGTCCAGTGTACCGTTTCCAACCCAGTTTATATTGATGAATAAAGTAGCATATAAAAATGCACCGAAAAAAGCGTAAAAATTATTGAATCTCAAGCGAAGCAAATAAAACATTCCCATTATTCCAACAAAAAAGAAAATTCCCGAAGTAATGAATATGCTTGCCAGAGATACAAATCCCATCCTGAACAAGAGAGATGTTAAAAAAGGAATGAATGGTGGCAGATAATTAACATATGCATAACCTCCGATTTCCACACCAGACATTCTTAATGCTTCAATCAGATATAAAAATACATCTCTATAACTGTTACCTAAAATGTAATGAGCGGAATTTTGATAGATAATTAGAAGAGTAATTGCCAATGCAATCAGTCCAATGGCAATAATTGTTAAGTTATTTTCTGTCTTCATTTCCAAATCAAACAAGTTAATCCCTCAAGTAATACTTTATCACTCGATTAATTTAAAATTTTTGAAAAAAAGTATTATAGAATAAAATACAAATATTAATAACAGATTGCAATGTTAAAAGATTTTAATTTAAACAGAACTGACGGATATTTTCTGATTATAATCACAATATTCAGTCTGGCTTTAACAGGCTATTATATATTGTTTAATTTGAATTTTGGAATATACTGTTCAGATGTTTATGTATACCTATTGAATGCACTTTATTATACTGGAACCAACATACGTGCCACCGGAACAATTTATTTATCCCCGATGATTTGTTATTTAACCTCAATATTTTTCCGTTTCGGATTTGTTGACAAATTGGCAATATACCTTGTAACTGGCGCCTTTGCGATTTTTGGAAATATTGGTTTTTATATTTTTCTTAAAAGATATTTCAGCGAAATTTCAAGTTTAACTGGGACAATAATCTATTCATCACTGTCACTTTATTTGACATGGCTTGCAAATGGGACGCTGGACATTCCTGCTGTTTCAATGATTATCTGGACAGTATTATTTGCAGTTATTGCAATTAATGACAATCCCAAATTTTATAAACTTGCAATAGTGTTCCTTATATTAAGTGTTTTTACAAGATACACTGTTCTTTTAATATTGCCTGCATTGATACTTTATTATGTTTATGAAAAAGGATTTAATCTAGACTCACAGGATTTAAATGAAATAGCAATAGGAATAGTATTCGGACTGATATTGATAATTATAGTAATGAAACCAATTTTAATTATGGGTTCAGGTACCTTTGGTGCAGGAGATCAGATTTCAGATGGAATCAACGGAGTACAGGGTACTGAAATTGATCCTGCATACAATACCAACGTCACATATTATGTAAGCAATTTATTAAATTTCATTTCAAATTCGCATACCGTGATTGACGGAAATCCTGTACTTGAAAATTCAACACCTCTATCCTGGGCAATCGCCGGAATAATCCTTATTGGAATGGGACTATGGTTATTTGAACATAGGCGAAACCCGCAGAAAAAAGATATCATTTCACTTGCAATATTTTTAGTGGCAATAATAAGTTTTACCCGTATCAGTTCGATTATAACAATACTTCTGGTGTTGCTCGGATTATACATTATGGGAAGAGATTCAAAACATAAAATCCCATATTTCATGCTTGCATGGATATTTTCAAACCTGATATTCTACAGTTATTACAGTATAAAAGTAAACAGATATCTCCTACCAATATTTCCGGCTGTAGTCTATTTTGTGTTGCTTTCAATTGAAACGATTAACCGGCACATTAAAATCAGTGAAAATATAATCCAAATTGTGCTGATTATATTATTCATTGTCCAAGCTTTCACATTTACATTTACATTTGATGAAACCGCCGAATATACAACAATCGAAGATGTTTCGGACTACATTATTAACACCAATCCGGATTATAAGAATTTATCAATAGGAACATATAACGTAAGAGCATATAACTGGTGGCTGGGGGAAGATCTCCTTGCAATAAAAAGCAACGATGAACCGACGATTGATGCAAGCAATGCCACATATTACATATCGGATAAAGTTCTTGAGAATGTAACAAATTATACTGAAATAAAAAATATTAACAATGTTTATATTTATAAAAAAAAGTGTTTAAAATGAATATTTTACATATTGTGCCTTCATTTGCCCCTTGCTTTTCACACGGAGGAGTAGTGAATGCATCCTATCAAATTGCAAAAAAACAAGTTGAAAACGGACATGACGTTACGGTTTACACAACAGACAACTGTGATGAACGACTGAAATTTGAGGATAACTACCATGTCAACGTTGACGGCATTGAAGTCTTTTACTTTAAAAACATTTCAAACAGGTTTAAAAATAAGTTGACAATCGACACTCCGATTGGTTTAATCGGTTATCTTAAAAAAAATATTGCCGATTTTGACATAATCCACATTCATGAACACAGACACTCTTTAGCTATTGCAGCACACAGATATGCTAAAAAAAATAATATCCCCTATGTTGTGCAGGCTCACGGATCAGTTCTTCCGTTTTTTCAAAAGGAACAGTTAAAAGGAATCTTTGACAAACTCTGGGGATTTGACATACTGCATGACGCATCAAGAGTTTTTGCATTAACTGAAGTTGAAAAAGAACAGTATCTGAAAATGGGAGTTTCAGCAGACAAGATTGAGATAATCCCCCTGGGAATAAACTTAAATGAATATAACAACTTGCCTTCCATAGGCCGATTCAAATCAAAATACAATATTAATGAAAATAACAAAATAATCCTATTTTTAGGAAGAATACATGAGATAAAAGGTCTTGACTTATTAATAAAGAGTTTTAACAGAATATCCAACGACAATGTTAAATTGGTCCTCGTTGGCGGAGATTACGGTTTTAAGGAGGAACTTGAAAAACTGATTGATGAGTTTAATTTAAACGATAAAGTTATATTTGTCGGAGTACTACTCGGCAAGGATAAAATTAAAGCACTAGTTGACTGTGACGTGTTTGTCATGCCATCCAGATACGAATCATTTACAACAAGCGGTCTTGAAGCTATGGCATGTTCAAAACCACTGGTTCTAACAAAAAACAACCATATTCATACATGGGTTAAAGATAAGGTAGGACTCGTGTGTGATTTTAATGAAAATGACCTTGCAGCTTGCCTTGAAAAACTATTATATGACAAAAAATTATGTGAAACATTTGGTAATACCGGAAGGCAGTTAATTGAAACAAAATACAATTGGAACAGGGTTTCAAAGCAAATTGAACTTGTTTACAAAAATTGCATAAACATATATTAGAAAGATTTATAATAAAAAAAAATAAGAAATATAAATATAATGCAATATTAAGAGGATTATAATGAAAGTTGTATGCTGTAAGAACTGTGGTGCAAAATACCAACTCGATGATGATGACGATATTTCAACATTTGAGTGTTCTTCATGTGCAGGTGACTTGGAATACTTGGAAGGTTATTCTGATAAAGAAAACACTTCAAGCAATCCATTTGGCAACACATTCAAGTATGAAAATTCATATATTGTTCAATGTCAGGACTGCGGATTAAAATACAAAATAAAAAACAACGACAGTATACTTGACTATGAATGTGATAGCTGTGGAGGTTCTTTAAGATATTTAAATGATGACATGAATAAAGAATTGGACAAATATATTGAAGAACGAAAAAAAGAAGCAGAAACCTTCAAACGTGAATCCAAAGTTGAAAAACCAATATCTGAAGAATCAGATATTCCAAAAGAAGATCGTTCATTAAGATCCATTCCTACAAAGATTGGAAATTTCTTTTCAGAAGAACATATGCTGAAAATTGCAGATGATGAAAGGAAACAACGCGAAATGGAAAAAGAACAGGAAGTTAAAACTGCAAGAACCACAATCCCAAAATCCGTTTTAAACAGGTTCGGTAAAGAATTCGCAGTTCCAAAAACTGAAGATTATGATATCCTGAAAAGTTTTCTTAAAGATGAATTTTTCAAAAGCATGAATGTTTATTACCCCAGAGTTAAAAGTGAATCTGAATCACCTAAAGGATTACTAGACAAAATAAGTCTTAAAGAACCTAATAATAGCGAATCAACTCCAATAACTACTCCTCTAAAAGAGGAAGAACCTGAAGAATCGAGTGTAAATAATCTGGATACTTCAGCCATCTTATTAGTTGTCGGATTCGCCATTTTTATCATGAGCATTATTGAAATATTACTCATCAACAGTAGTATAGGCATTGTTACACTATTAATTGGAGTAATAATGCTATGTTATGGAATTTATAAAACAAGAGATGTAAAACAAACTGAAATTAGAACAAAAATCATCAGAGAACACCTCTTAACTCTTCCTGAAGAGTACTATGTATTCTACAATGTTAAAATTCCAACATCCTCTTCAAGTATTAACCATTTAGTTGTTGGTCCGACTGGAATTTATGCTCTTTTATCACAAAAATACAATCCAAAAATCAGATTAGAATCAGAAAATGAAAATCTGAATATAATTGGGTCTACTGAATTAGATGAAGATAGAATAGAAAAAATTCCACAGGGAACAATGAGAAGATTTAGATACACTACCAAACAGGCCAAATTTTCACAAGACAACAAAATAAAACAAAAATCATTATCCCTAGGAGAAGATTTAATTAACTTTTTAAATGACAATGACATTAAAAACTGTTTTGTTGAACCGCTGATTGGTTTTATCAATAATGAAGTTGTTGTAATAAATATGCCTTTAACCGATGAAGACCTTTTCATTGATGAATTATTAAATAAAATTCAAACTGGCACTATCAAATTAAATCAAGAAACCATTGATAAATGTGCTGTTTTAATTAACAAATATTCTGCAGACTGTTCTGCAGAAATTTAATTTCTTTTTTTGATAACATGATTATTGACAGAATTAAGAAAAAATTTTACCAACATAGATGTCAGAAGGTTGCTAAAAGCTATGGTAAAGACTTTAAAGTAAATGGTGAAAGTTACATCACACCAAATACAACCTTAGGAGATAATGTTAATTTTAATGGAATGAAAATTCAAGGAAACGGCAATGTGAAAATTGGTGACAACTTTCATTCAGGTATCGAGTGCATGATAATTACAAGCATACACAACTACGACAGGGGAAAAGCCATTCCCTATGATGACACAGTTATCTCAAAAGATGTCATTATCGAAGACAACGTATGGCTTGGCAATCGTGTGACAATACTTCCAGGTGTTAAAATTGGCGAAGGAGCAATTATTCAGGCAGGAAGCACAGTAGTCAAAGACATCGAAAAATATGCAATTGCCGGAGGACATCCAGCGAAAGTCTTTAAATACAGAGATATAGAACACTACAAAAAGTTAAAAAAAGAAAGAAAATTCCATTAAATCATACTTTTAATCAAATCAATCTCTTTTTTATCGATTCCTTTGAATATAATCAATATTGCAAAATAAATTATAACTGCCACACCAATGACAATCAGAATACTGATAATACCGGAGGGATTTGCAAAACTTACAAAAACACCCATAATGACTGAAGATATGAAAATTTTAGCTATTGACGAGTAATCAAATGGCAATCTAGCATACTTACTGGAATAGATTAAAGTAACTGCAAACGCGAAGAAATAACAGATTAATGTAGCAAGTCCCGCTCCATAGATTCCAAGATAGGGAACTGAAAAAATATTTAAAACAATATTTAAAACAGCCACGCTAATCCAGATATAACCCAATAATGTTGTTTTCTTCTCCAATATGATAATATTATTAACAATACCATAAATGCCCATGAATATTGCTCCCACAGCAACTAAAGGAGTTATCATAAATCCATTGTCGGCGATAACCGTTGTTGTTAGGATATGAAGAAGAGACTTTGAAAGCAGACTCATGCCCACAGCAGCCGGAATTGTAATCATCAGATAATATTTCATTGAATATTTTAAAAACGTGTTGACCTTATCCATATCTTCCGCTTCAAAATATTCTGGCAGTACAGCAGGAAGCAACACGGCAAACGGTGTTAAAAACATTAGCAAAATACTTCCAAGTGCATACCCTGGAGAATAACATCCCACAGCCGCAGATCCCAAAAATATTCCAATGACGAACTTGTCACTTGAATCAACAACCCATGATGAGACATTGTTCGGAACAGTCGGAATGGCAAACTTCAGTTCCTCTTTTAAACTTTTAAATTTAGTTGTCAATCCCAATTCCTTCACAATTAGCATAGCCATTGCAATAAAAACAAACAGATACCCCGACAAAAGTCCCAAAACAACAACTTCAATTGGATAATTCATTAAAGTCAAAATAATACTTACTCCAACACCTATATAGGTTTGCAATACTAAAAATGTTGAATAAAACCCAATTTGCTGGAAAGTCCTGAAATAACTTAAAAACATTAAGTTGATACATGCCAAAAAGGATATTACAGTAACAATCAGCATTATCTGCATGCTTCCATCAAACAGGACATCTGAAATCTGATGGGAGAATATCAAAAACAATGCAACCATCACAAGTGTCGAAGCCAGAACCAGCATCATCATCGAGTAAAAAGACTGCCTGATTATCGACTTATCTTTTTCAGCCGCCAAAAATCTCACCATAGTATACGGAAGACCCAAATTAACGATGTTTGGAACAAGAGCTATAAGAGTGTTCACCTGTGCCCAGACACCATAATCGGCTGTAGAAAAGTTTTTAGTGATAATTGGAATAAAAATTAAACCGCTTAAAGATATTAAAATATTGGATATGCCAACAATACCTATTCTTTTAATAAACTGAACATATTCATCCATTATTAATCACACTCTCAAGCAGATCCTTATCAAGATTTTTAAAAAAGAAATTTCTGTCATAATCCTCCGGTTTGAAACTTTCGAGATTATTAATCAAATCCCACACATCGGTGACTTTGCAAACATAACCTCTATTTATTAAGTCAGATAAATATTCGACACCCGGAACGTCGATGATAAATGTTTTGCAGTTAAACATAAGCCCTTCATAAACTGCAGTTGAAAATGCACCCACTTGATAACTGGACTGTGCAAACAGCTGATAGAGTGGAGTTTCGCTATTGTCGATTACCTCGAAATTATCCAAATCATTAACAAGCTCAGGATAATTTTCCCTCCATGTTTCATATTCACCAGGATGCAATTTATAGATTATATGATAGTCATTCATCTCACAGGCAAACTCATAGGCAATCTCTGAGAGGTATTTTCCGATTACCCCCTGTGATATGAATAATACCTGATTTGATTTGGAGGCAATATTCATGAAATCCTTTGACTGTGCTTCAAAATATGGAAAACCAACTGAAATAATGTTTTTTTGAGGAATTGGAGATGTTTTTTCATTTATCCAGTAATCTCCAAAAGTTAAGATTTTATCCGGAAAATATGCAATTTCCGAATTAATTCTCGTATTTAAAGGATATGAATAACCAAGGTGATAATCTGTGATTGTACCATGCTGCAGTTCAATCACCTCAATTCCCAAATCCTTTGCAGCACTGACAATGGCCTGATTTTCATAAGCAACAACAACAAAAATCAATTCAGGCATTCTTTTTTTGAATAATTCAACATATTTTTTATAGTCATACTTGAAGTTCAAAATGTGAATTGTTAAAATCCATTCAAGATTAATGTCCAGATTAAATGCTGTTTCAAGTTCTGATTTAACATCTGCAATTAATTTCTTTTCTGAAGCCGTGAAATACAGTTTATTTCTCTTTTTATAAATATATGATCCTAACTGAATCCTGTCAGTATATTTGATATAATCAGTTTTTTTCGTGAAATGTTTATTTAAATAAGGGGCTTCCAGAACATCAAAGGAGTAATTATCCCTAATTAAATCAACCAGAAAATAACTGTAGATGTCTGTGAACTCACCTTCAAAAATAACTTTACGAGGATGATCAAAGATTAAAATATCTCTTGTATAGTTTCCACTAAATGGATTTGACAATAAACTGTTTTTAACAAAAGGAACAAACGATTTGACCTTATCCAATATGGACAGTGCTTTTTGCTGGGGTGCACCGAAAGTATTGGTTCTTCTGGTAATATCATAGTAAAGATACATTCTAATCAACTGCCAGGCATAACATCCCTGGATTAGCTGAGAATTGAGATTGTACTTTTCTTCCAGGTTAAAAAATACTTCACAAATATCACTAACACTTAATGACATTAAAACACCAAAAATTATGCCAGCATATCAAAATCAAGTAAGGTATCTTCCAAGATATCAACTTTAGCAGTTTTTCCAATGATATTATCAATTTCTGACGGATAAATTCCAGTACCAGGACGTTTAAATGTTAAATCATCAACAGTTATTACTTCACCTTCCTTAATATCCCTAACTGCAACAATTGACCTTCTTGCTTCACGTCTTGATGAAGATTCACAAATCAACGGCTGTTTATTTCTCATACCTTTAATTTTAGATAAGAAATGAACATTCCATCTGAATTTGATTACATCATCCGGATCCATTGCATGATAATGGTCATTTCCCTGCAGAGTTTTATCTAATGTGAAATGCTTTTCAAGTATAGTGGCACCGTAATTATATGCAGTTGTCAAAACAGCCATATCTTTATCCGGTTTTGTGTGGTCTGAATATCCGATTTCATAATCCGGGAAATTTTCAACCAAATCCCTAATCATCAGGAGATTTGCATCCTCATATGCTGTGGGATACGATAATACACAATGCATAATTGCAATATCCACAGTGGAAACTTCTTCTATCGCATTGACTGCCTGCCTTATTTCATTTAATGTTGCAGCCCCGGTTGAGAGTAAAATTGGCTTGTTTTTACTTGCAATATATTTTATAAATGGAATATTTGTTAAATCAGATGAAGATATCTTATAAACATCCATAAATTCATCCAAATAATCTGCCGCTTCAAAATCAAAAGGTGTGGATAAAAACTTGATTCCAATCTGCTGGCAATACTCAGCAAGCTCCCTATACTCACCAACGCCAAATTTATCAAATTTTTTAAATAATTCAAACTGAGAGGTTGTCGGCTCTTCGGACAAATCCCAATAGGCAGGGGAATTTTTTGAAGCTAATGTTTCTGCTTTATATGATTGAAATTTAACTGCATCAACCCCACATTCCTTTGCTTCATTAATCATAAATTTTGCAGCCGCCATATCAGACATTCCCTCTTTTTTGGCAATGTCATAAAAATTAACACCAATTTCAGCTATTAGATATGGATATCTATTAAATATTTTCATGCTTTAACCTCTTAACTCAAATTTCCTGTATTCTTCACGAATAATAGAACGAATATTCTCAAAACCATCTTTTAAATCAACTGCCAGCATACGTTTATTCATTTTAAGTCTTAATTCATAGTCATTAACAAGCCTGATAAACTCATCGGTAATCTGCTGTTTTTCAACAACATCACCCAGACCCATATTTATAAAACCGTTGGTTGCATTTGCAAAAACATGAGTCATTTCACGGTCGTTTTGACACAGACAGATTGTTGGAATTCCAAGTGAGCAAACCTCATACATGGTTCTTCCAGCAGAAGTAAAGATAATATCTGCCTTAAACATGAATTCACTGATATTTGAAACATTCTTATAGATTTGAATAGACTGGTTGGATTCGTACTTTTCAATTAAATCATCAAGACCTTCATAACCCAGTCCCAGAATTACATTGATTCTTCCATCATAACTGGTGCCCAGTATTGAGTCTATGACTTTTTCTGTAAGATTATTTGGGTCGGTTCCTCCGAAAGTAATCAGGACATTATTGACCGCCTGAGTGATGATTTTTTGAGGCTGGAAATAGAATTCATCTTTGAGAATATAATATTTATGGCCAGTAAAAACATGATCTTCGCCGATTTCATGCTCATATAATGCATCAAATACGACATCCGCCACTTCAGTACCGGTTCCCAAGTCCTCAAAATTAACCACAAAATAACCTTCATCCTTTAACATTGAAATATAGTCAGCGGATGTATCCAAAATATCATTTACTACAATTTGAGGAGAACATTTCCTTAAAATCTTCAATAAATTTCTAGTTCCATCATAAAGCACAAAGGGATAATTGTGATTGTCAACAATATCAATTCCAAGCTGACAGTGCTTGTCAAGCAAAAATAAAACGTCATGAAAAACAAGTTTTGATGCAATGGACAGACATCTGTAAACGTGTCCAGTACCTATTTCATCATAGGCGTTTACAACAATAGCTATTTTTTTCTTCTGCAGATAATTTTCAGCAATCCACCAGTCCTCATAATTGTCAATATCAACACTTTCCTCACGGGAAACCTCAATTAATTCAAGATTGGTTCCCAAACGTGAATCTTCGTGAACAAAATTCCTTCGTGTTACAAGAAAAGCACCGGTTTCCCTGAAATCCTTTGGAAGATACTGCCTGTTTTTTCTTTCAATATAATTCGGAAAAAATCTTTGATTTTTCTCATCAAAACCCCAACTCAAATGTCTGTCATCAACAACTGACAATACACTGTCAACTGCAAAATCCTTAAATTTTTCAATTGCCTTGTCAAGAGTTGACGATTTCAATAACGGTGAGGTCGGTTGAAGCGTTATTACAATATCGTATTCATCAAATGCCAATTTTTCTTTTTGAATCATTGCATCGTATACAACCGGATCAAGAGGTACGTCATCCCCGGACAACTCCCCAGAACGTCTTACCACCCCTGCTCCAAATTTTTCTGCCAACAATGCAATTTCAGAATCATCTGTAGTTACCACAATATCGTCAACATATTCAGATGACCTGGCGATATCAATAGCATAGGAGATTAAAGGTTTATGATTGAGTAAACGAATATTTTTACGAGGAATACCCTTTGAACCTCCCCTAGCAGGTATGACTACCAAAATCTTATTATTGTTAAACATGATAATCCCATAAAATTTAATTAATACAATAATAAATATTATTATAATATAATATTAAATCTTCGGTGCTACCATGACTATGAAAGAAATATCAAAAAAATTAATAGATAAAATAAACGAATTATCAACACCGGTTAAAATAATGCACGTTTGTGGTTCCCACGAACACACAATTATGGAAAACGGAATCAGAAGTTTGCTTCCGGAAGAAGTGGAAATCATTGCGGGACCTGGATGTCCAGTATGTGTTGTTCCATCCCGTGAAATCGACGAGGCACTGGAACTTATTGATAAAGGAGTTACAATAACCACTTTCGGAGACATGCTAAGAGTTCCGGGTTCTGAAAAATCCCTTGCCGATGCCAAAGCAGAAGGAGGAGATGTCAGAGTTGTTTATGGTATCAACAGAGCAGTTGAAATAGCTGAAAAAGTGGACAATGACGTTGCTTTTATATCTGCAGGTTTTGAAACCACAGCTCCAACAACCGCAGCAGAACTACTTGCAACACCACCGGAAAACTTCTCAGTGCTTTCATGCCACCGCATGATACCCCCAGCAATTGATTTTTTAATTAATTCAGGCGAAACCAGTTTGAACGCCTTAATTCAACCGGGTCATGTCTGCACAATCATAGGAACCAAACCATTTGAATACTTCTCAACAGATTACGGAATTCCCCAAGCCGTGGCAGGATTCAATCCGCTGGACATACTGATGTCCGTTTACATGATTTTAAGACAAATTCATAATGAAACCCCTAAAATTGAAAACGAATACAAAAGAGCCGTAAGAGATGAAGGAAACATTATCGCAACAGACATGATTGATCAGGTATTTGACGTGACTTCAAGGGAATGGAGAGGATTTCCGAAAATACCGAATTCAATTCTTGAAGTTAAAAAGGAATTCAGTGACTTCAATGCCCGTGAAAAATATGATATCGAAGTTAAAGATATCAACGAAGCTCCAAAAGGATGTATTTGCGGACCGATTTTAAGAGGACTTGCAAGACCCGAAGACTGTAAGCTATTTAGAAAGGCATGTAATCCTCTTCACCCGATTGGAGCATGTATGGTAAGTAAAGAAGGAACCTGTAACATTGCACACAGATACTCACGAGGATAAATAATGACAATAGAAGCAATAGCAGTGGATATTGACGGAACAATAACTGATGAAAAAAGACAAATTTGCATATCTGCCATCAAAGCTTTAAGAAAAGCAGAAACTGCAGGAATTCCAACAATAATCGTGACCGGAAATGTGGTTAACTATGCTTATGCCACAGAGGTTCTTATAGGATGCAGTGGAGGACTGGTAGCAGAAAACGGAGGCCTTGTTTTTAAAGAAGGAGAAAATAACAATGCCGTTGAGACCATGGTTGAGAGAGATTTCATAACTTCTGCCGAAAATCACCTTAAAGAAAAACTGGCAGACAAATTCGACAGACATGCTTCACATGACAACATGTACAGACTAACGGAAACTGTGTTTTACAAAACCATTGACAGAAAAGAACTGGAAGATGCACTGAAAGATTTTAAATATCGTGACCAATTGGAAATCTATGACAGTGGTTTTGCACTTCACATTACCGATAAGCGTGTTAACAAAGGAACTTCACTCAGATATTTATGTGAGAGAAACGGAATAAATATGGGAAACGTGATGGCAATAGGTGACAGTCAAAATGACGAGGATTTCCTAAAGGAAACCGGTTATAAAATCGCCGTTGGAAATGCGGATGCTAAATTAAAAGAAATCAGCACTTATACTTGTAAAAACTGTTTTGGTGACGGCGTAGCCGAAGCCATTGAAAAATTCGCCTTGTAAAGGGATAGATATGATATATGAAATAGCAGATGATATAAAAAAAGTAGTTGAAAACAAATGTGATGCTTATGAAATCTACATTGATGAAACAAAACTGATTCAATTGGATTCACTTAAGGAAGAGTTAAACTTCGCAAAAGAAGAAATTGAAACTGGTACCTCAATCAGAGTCATTAAAGACAACCGGCAAGGATTTGCATTTACTTCAAATCTTGATAAAATTGAACAAACCTGTTTGAAAGCCATTGAAAATACGAAATTAACCAAAGCAGATGAAAATTATGCATTTGCTGAAGCTGATAAAGTACCGGACGTGAAAAAAGTATACGATGCCAGATTTAATGATTTGAGTCTTGATGAATCAGTGGAATTTTTAAAAAACACCATTGACCTGGCAGTCGATGAAGGATGCGAAGTAACAGGATCAGGATTCAGTGCAACTGAAGGAAGGTCACTGATTCAAAATTCAAATGGTGTTTCAATTGAAAATGAAGGAACAGGATTTGGTTTGGGATTATCCGTAACGATACATAAGGACGGGGAAATTGCAACGGCATACAACTCCAAATCATCAAGATTTTTCGACATCGATAATGAAAAATTAGCAGGTGAAGTCTGCAATCTTGCAAAAAGTTCACTTAATGCACAAGCAATAACAACCGGAGATTATGATGTGGCACTTGACTATTATGCTGCAATTGGACTTTTACAAACATTTTTAGGTGCATTCAATGGTGAAAACGTGCGCAGAGGAAGATCCATTTTAAAAGATAAATTAGGTGATGAAATTGTCAGTTCCGATTTAACAATCACAGACAACCCTCTTCTTGAAAAAGGATTATTCACCTCAAAATGTGACGGAGAAGGAAGTGCATCACAAAAAACTGATTTAATAAAAGATGGAGCGTTGAATTCATTTATTTATGACATTTATACTGCCAACTGCGAAGGCATTAAAACAACTTCAAACGGACTTAGAGACACCTATCTGGCAACACCGATGATTTCTCCGACAAATCTGGAATTTAAATTCACAGAAAAGAAAGATATATCAGAAATAGACCAAGGCGTTTTAACAACCAGTGTTTTGGGAGCCCATACCGCAAACCCAATTTCTGGTGACTTTTCAGTTGAGGCGAGCAACGCATTTAAAATAGAAAATGGAGAACTGACAAGTCCGATTAATAAAGCTATGATTTCGGGAAATGTATTTGAAATTATGAAAAGTGTTGAAGGTTTAAATACTGAAGTAAAACAATACGGTTCATTCATTATTCCTAAATTGCTGGTTCATAATTTAAGAGTAGTCGGACAGTAGAATTGAGGAGAGAAAAATTAGATTTTT
This sequence comes from uncultured Methanobrevibacter sp., assembly GCA_902772665.1. Taxonomy (GTDB): domain Archaea; phylum Methanobacteriota; class Methanobacteria; order Methanobacteriales; family Methanobacteriaceae; genus Methanocatella. The sequence goes on from CACYBU010000004.1 coordinate 21,802, forward strand.
TTCAATTTTTCTCTATATCTGTCAACAAGATCATGTTTAAATTCAATTCCCATATATTTCTCAGTGGATTCTTTATAATCATCAAAAGATTTAACTTTATCATCATAAAGAATATCTATTTCAGTATCCAATTTTTCTAACTGTTTGTCAAAGGAATATTCTGTTCTTCTCATTTTAAAATTGGATTTGCGGGCAAGTCTTTCAACTTCCTCTTCGATATCATCTTTTTTTCTAGCCATATTTTCACCTACATTTCAATAATCGGCAACTGGATTTCTGTAACATAGTCTTTTTCATCATCACAGTTGTGGAAACCTTTAATTAAAACTTCCTTGGGGGAGCCTATAATATCATAATGGTTAGATTGAGCAATTTCAACCAATTCAGCATAAGTATCCATTATATTATCTGTTGAACCATAATGTTTTCCGGCGAGAACCTTATTTTCAATCATGTCAACAACACGAATCCTGTCGGTTTCTTCACCATCCTGTTTAAGTGCAATGCTTACATCATAAACAACATCACCCTGATTTACTTCATGTCTTGGTGAGAAATAAACAATAAAGGGTTCTCCTTCAGTTTCAATATCTTCAGTGATAACCCACTCAATCAACATATTAAGAAAGATTTCTAAATCCTCAATTGGAGTCTTGCAGTTTATTACTCCCAATTTCTGCTCCGGAATAACTTTAACTTCATAATCCATATATTTACACCTACTTTATAATAATTATCTATTTAATTGAATAAATAAACTTTGACTTCCTCCCCCTCATCAACAAGTTCAACCAGCTTCGGAATTTTCACAAAACCATCTGCAGTGGACAGGGAAAATATTGCTCCGGAATCCTTAAATATCGGCCATATATTTTCTCCATCAACCTTAACAAGTTGATATTGCGTCCTTCCAACCTGTGAGTGGATTCTTTTTGTGATTCTGCCTTTGATGACTTTCATTTCAAAGTTTTTATCAATTCCTGCCAGTTTTGTTAATGGCTCAGCTACAAAGGCATTGAATATCATTAATGCTGAAACCGGATTTCCTGGAAGTCCTATGACAATTTTACCATCAATTACACCAACGATTGTCGGCTTTCCAGGCTGGACTGAAATTCCATGAATATAAACCTCGCCCAGTTCATCCATGACATGCTTCAATACGTCTCCAAGACCTGCCGAGGTTCCACCTGAGCAGAATAAAATATCGACTTCCTTAAGGGATTCGGTTATTCTCTCTTTAACTTCACCATAGTCATCCTGCATTACCCCTAAAAATCTTGCATCCGCACCACATGAAACAGCATCGTTTTTAATCATTCCACCATTTACATCATAGATTTTCCCATATTCAAGTTCTTCACCCTGAAGGGTTATTTCATTTCCCGATGACAGTATACCAACACTAGGTTTTTTATAAACCTCTATTGTTTCAAATCCCTGTGAGAGCAGAACACCAATTTTGCCTGGATTTAAAAAATCACCTTTTTTAAGAATTAATTTACCCTCCTCGATGTCAGAGCCTTTTTTAGCCACATCCTGAAAAGGAACTGCTGTAGTTAACAGATTAACCTTATCTTCAAATTTTTCAGTATATTCAACCATTACAACAGCATCAGCCCCCTCAGGCATGGCGGCGCCCGTGCTGATTTCAATACATCTTCCAGGTTCAACTTTATTGTCAGTTGTTGTGCCTGCTTCCAAAAAATCAATTACTTCCAGTGTATTCGGTGATTCTTCAGATGCCGCGAAACTGTCGCTTGAAAGAATTGCAAAACCGTCCTTTAAAGCCTTGTTGAATGGTGGAAAGTCAATTCTTGAATAAACATCCTCAAATAAAATTCTACTGTAAGCCTCACCGACATTAATCTGTTCACTTTCAGGCTTTAAATTCTCATCAAATAAATCCCGAATAATATCTGATGCCTCATCGCATTCCATAATTTTTAAAAATTCAGTTCCCATAATAATCACAAACAGCAAAAATCCAATAAATTAATATATAATATATTACTATAAATATAAATAATTTAATCTATTGGATAAGATTATATTATTATTTTGGAGGAGAGTATTTGTCTAAGCCTAATAACAACCAACAACAAGAGTATAGAAGGGTAAGAACTCCTAAAA
>CACYBU010000005.1 GCA_902772665.1 uncultured Methanobrevibacter sp.
CAACGACGGCAACGTTCGGTTCACGACCAATGGAGTTTGTCATACCTATTGCTTCTTTTTTAAATCCTAAAACAAGTGCAACCGGAAGAACTAGTATGGTTGCAAGGTGTCCGAGTTCCTGCAATATCAAAGCAGGACCCATATCAAAAATCAAACCTATTGACTGGCCGCTTGATACTGCCAATTTAGCAATTAAAACTCCTATAAAAAGCATCATCGCCCCTTCAGCAATACGCGCCTGTTTTCTTTGAATCCATGTAATCGGTTTTGCAAGATAAAAGACAAGTCCTAAAATGATTGTATATATCAGAGGCATTATTGTGATTGCAACATCTTTGGTGAGCGGAATTTCGATAGTGCCTATCAACTCGGCAATTATTACTAAAACAAGCACGGTACCATGTAATTTATAATCTCTCCATGGATTTTTCTTTAAAATACGTTTGTCTGTTTTTTCACGATATAAATGTTCAACGTGCCCGTCTAGTTTCTTATCTGGAATTTTAATCCACTCCACTATAATGTTAATTAGTATACCAAATTTATTATACTATAATGTTATTTTTTAAACCATATTATTTAAATTAATAGCATTTAAATCAAAAAAATTCACAAAATAGGAATAAAAAATAGTAATACATTTCACAAAATAGGAAAAAATTTATGCCTAAACCCCAATTCTAATTAAAACAATATGCTCCATAACACCTGATTCAAGACATATAGATACGATAACCGGCATGATAATGACTATTAGACCACATCTGAGATTTTTAAACTCGTTTCAACTCTTGTCAATTACAATACCTACATATGTCAAAAATACTGTGGCGATTGAAGAAACTCTACTGTGAAATTAAAAATTATTTAAAAAAAATTAATAAAAAAATATTTTAAAAAACAAGATAAATTAGAAAATAAAGATCTATAAAAACATATCTAATCCAAATCCATACGGCAAAGCGGTTTTGAGAGATGTCTTCTTGCAGAGACAGGAGTTTCATAAAACCAACCATTTTTTAGATTACGTGAAATTTTAACAGGAAATTTTTCATCAGATTCTATTTTACTTCCACAGTTTTTACATTTAAAACCCTTGTTTTTACCTGCTGAAGTCATTCTCTTACCACATTCACAAACCGGGTTTTTATATTCAATATCATTTAATTCAATAACCTGAAACTTTTCAATGTTAAAAGTATTCTGAACACCTATTCCCCCGTAGACCTTAATAATATCACCGGGTCTTAAATGGGAAACAGTTTTTCTGAAATTCTTTGTCGGCTCATACGCTCCACATTCAATCTCACCTGACTCATCGCCAATGCCAAAAAACATGTGGCCTCCGTCGATGATTTTAGGTTTGCTTTTAACCTCTCCGCTAAAACAATAACATCCGAACTGCTTCATATCTGAAATTTTGGAAACGTATTGAATATGCATGTCGGTATGCTGATTTGTTTTGAAAATACAGAAGTCATCAACCGGTTCACTGACTTTAACAATGCTTTTTGCTTTTTTTAGAACTTCACAGGTATTCGACCGGATTCCATATAAAACCGGACACGGTGTTTTAGGTTCGATTGCAATATAATTCTGTGAGTAGTCAATATTTTCAAAGGTATCCGGAAAAGTCGCCTTATCCATCTCATAAACGGATTCATAATCAATTTGGCGAGGGGTTGCGAAATTTTCAGGTGCCCGATAGACCAGCAGTTCATAAGTATAATCTGTTAAAGGCAAACTGATTGATGCTATAGCCCCTATAATTCCTCTTCCCTTTTTGAATTTGTGAATTTCACATCCGAACGATTTAGCAAATTTTTCGGCCTCATCAATGGTTATGAATTCATAAATCGCCCTGAATGCATACTCCTCCATTTCATGAGTGATATCGCCCTGATAAAAAACAACACCCGGATTAGTATTGTCACAGTCAAACATGGACAATTTTTTAACTTCATTTAAGACAATCTCTCTTGCCAGAGATGATTTTGAGTCATTTAGTATTTTTAAAGCCACTCCACCATTTCCACGAGTTTTATGTCGGGCAAAAGGATTTAATCTGATTAGTCTTGGAAATTCCACCAACTCAATTCCATTATCCCCGAATTTATTTATAATCTGACTTGCAAGATAAGTTGTACACATTCCATCGGGAGAATCCGTATCATCTATTCCAATATGTAAATATTTAATCACAATCACCTACTAAAATATATTTAAAGTTTAGATAATATATATTTATAGAGGTGTTTTTTTTAACATGTTAACTCGAAGCCAACTGTTACAGAATATTGAAAAACTACTGATATCCCAAGGTTTTAAAACCTCTGACATTTATGATCAGGGATCCTTTGATAAAAAAAAAAAAAAAAACCTGCATATTTTACTTTTAAAAACATTTCAAAATATTGACAGCATTAACGAACAGAATGCATATGAAATGAAGCAGCTGGCAAATATATTTCTCGCATCACCCATCATAATCGCTGAAAAGTCAAGGAACGGTCTTCTGGAGGAAGGAGTAATTTATGAAAGATATGAAATTCCCGCAATCGGCTTTGAAACTTTGAAAAATATGATTCTATATGGGGAATATCCTGAAATCCTGGCAGACCGTGGAGGATACTTCGTCAAGATTGACGGCAATGTGATTAAACAATATCGTGAGGAATATTCAATGTCACTTAAGGATCTGGCAAATCTTGCCCACGTATCACGCGCCACCATGTATAAATACGAAAACGGAATCGTAAGGGCAAATACCGAAACTGCAATGATTCTTGAGGAAATCCTGAATACAAAAATAACCGTGAATATCGATTTGTTAAAACAGCCCCAAAAAGAGGACATTGCATATTCCGAGGATGTCAATGATTTGTCAAAACTTGGATATGGTGTGATATCCACAAACAAAAGCCCTTTTGATGCGGTGGCAAAAATGAAAAGTTCAGATAAACATTCCCCATTAATAACAAATGTTGAGAAAAACCGCAGTGAAAAGACTTTAAAGAGAATGGCAATTCCACTTAAAGATTTATCAATAGTTACGACCTCAGAACCGATTTTTATCATCAACAATGATAAAATCAAGGAATCCTTAGGCACCGTTCCAGTCATCAAGTCATGGGAATTAAAGGAATTTGAAAATTCAGAGGAATTGCTGAAAATTATAAAAGAGAGAAAAGAAAACTAAAGTGATAGTATGGAAGATTTACAAATAACAAAAATGGAAGATTATCCGATAAAATGGGTTTGTAACTTTAAAGGCCAAAAGGCCATTGGAATTTGTGGAAAAACTCAAAAGATAGCAATGTTTGCATCAGACGAACGTGTTTCTCGTATTCTCGATGATATTGTAATCGGAACCGATGAAGCCCAGGAAGGTCACGGCTGCGAAGAAAAGGACAGATGCTGCAACTTTGAATGTGAACTCTGCCAGATTTCCCCAAGACAATACCTGCAGATTACAGGCAAAAAACCTTCTAATAAAAATGTAAAGGATCTGATTAACGGACTGGCCGATTTAAACCAATCCCTTGAAGCCGAAGGACATGTTCCTTTTAAAGAGTATGAAGTTGTCAGACTCTAATACTGTTTCAGCAAATCAAAGTCAGCTTTTGCTTCCTCCACTTTAGCAACACCAATGCATATTGCATCAACAAAATCAACATTTTTAAAGAATGTGAATGCCTCTTTTGGATTTAAAACACCCGCTGCAAGAATCCTGGAAGCAATGATTTTTTTATTTAAACAACCTATTTTTTCAATGAATTCCCTTCTTTGAGAATTATTGAAAGCACTGATGTCCATCATGTAGGATAGACTATTATACGGAATCATTAAAAAATCAAACAAATCCATATCCAGATTATCCGCCAATAAATCTGCTGTTTTTGACGGGAACGCAGTTGAAAGGCCTGACAGTGCACCAGCATCATTAATGCATTTTAGAATCTTTGAGGTCAACCTCCAGTCATATCCGTCGGTAATAAATTCATCAACAAGCATCAACGGACAGTCATAACCGCTGAACAGTTCAATGTCCCCCTCCCAGTCAACTTCCTTAGCAACCTCATAGTTGGGATTTAGATAATCAACATCACTTTTGCCGATTGTTGCAATCACCTTCATCCGACAGCCTTCAGATACTGCAATATCATATGCTTCAAGCAGATTAGAATCATTGACCAAATTGATTGCCCGAACACCCTGGTTATATGCTTCAATAATTACTTCCGCACTATTTTGAGGGTTATTATATAAATCATCCAGATAAATTCTAGATCTATGGCCGTAGTAAAGTTCAGCCATGAACGGCCCATATCCCAATATAGTTTGGGGAATCACTTTTCCTTCATATTCCAAATCATTAAAAAACATTGTTATCACTAATTCTTTTCGACTAAACACTATTGGTAGCAAATGTATTGAACTTTTTCACACCCTCTGTATTATTATCTAGAACAACTACTAATTAAAACCTAGTGATTGGTAGCAAAAATACAATTACAGTGAACAAACTTTACTGTTTTAGAAAAATATTTTTGTATATTTATATATAATATATCATATTTTTAAGTAATTATTTCAAAATCGAATTCAAAATTTATACTGAGATGTAATTTCTTGATAATTCTCATTATATAAAAAACTTTTTCTACAATCGACTTTAATAATTCTAGTTTTTCATTATCTTACATTTCAGTGAATCCTTCAATATTATTAATTTTATAGTACATTACATCCTTTTTACATTTGTATTATATTTTTTCTATAGGTTGTAAATGTGGTGAGTATGGAGGTAAAAAGCATGATTCAAGACTTAATTCCTCAGCAACTTCTTTAACTAATGTAGATATGTGTGATGGGAACTTATCAATGATAATAAAAATTATGGCATCAGAATTTTCTTTTTTTTATGGTTCTCATAAGCTCGGCAATTATTTCTTTTTTTTGAATTTTCCATGAACTCTAAATAATCATTGCCTTCGGGAGTTAATGACTAAAATCATGCTGCTTTGCATGCATATCTATTAGTGTCCATTTCCATTTGAGGTTTTGTCAGTGCAAAAACTTTTATGTAATTTCCAACAAATTGAAAAGTAACTTCATCAAAACTAAAGATTAATACTGGTTTTTTTGATTTTAAATCAATGATATCATATTTTTTGTCTATATTTTCTAAATTTATGATACATTAGCATATAGAAGATTGTTTTATAAATGAGGATTTTGACGATGATTTTTTCTATATGGTTTTTTAAACTTTATATTAGAATTTTCCTTTAAAAATGTATGTAGATAAGCTAAACTAAATTTCACTTTATAGTTTTTCATGATTATACTATAGATTTCCCAAAGAAGCCAATTGTCTCTTTTTACTTAGTTTTTTTAAGTCTTTAATCTGTGAGTTTTCTTTTTCTTCCCTGACCAGACTTTCTTTTTAATCCTTCATACCCTTTATTTTCCCAATTTTAAACCAGGAATTGCCTGTTACAGGAGTTATTCCAAACATTTCGGAGGATTGTTTATTTGTATATCCTAAATACCTGAGTAGAAGGTATGATAATTTTTTAAGCACAAAAGTTGATTTTTCTTCACTAATCAAATTTGAAATCTTATTTATTTCATCAATACTTTCATTTGGGAGATTATTAATTTTTCCTAAAACATTATTTTTACTTTGATTTTCAACTTCAAAATGATTGGCTATGGGTATGTTTAATTTAATTAACAGGTTTCTAACACCATGGTATCCGTATTCAACACCATATTTTTCTTTTATCAATTTTTCAACATCTTTGATTAACCAACTTTCTTTTGTGTTTAAAATTTCTTTTAATTCATCGAGTTCTTTGTTTTTCAATTTTGACTTACGGCCTCCACCATAATGAGGTATTAATGAATTGTATCCTCCTTTGTCCCATAAGTCATCCAAATAGTATCTGCTACTTTCTTTAATTCCTGCTAATTTGCATGATTCTATTTTTGTGAATCCCATTTTCTTGAATTTGAAATATTGTAGTTTTTTATAAGTTTTAATGTCTTTTTCATCATCCAATAATAGGTTTATCTCATTTAAAGATAAATCCGTTTTTGATTTTAAACTTTCAGTTGTCATAATATACATTTATGTTAACTATGACAATTATATATTTTTTTAAAAAGTTTATCAAAAGTATAATAAAATTAATTTTTAAATCACTATAAAATCTAAATGAAAAAATATTTCAAAAATCAGGCAAGTATCCGATAATTTGACAGGTATCAATTATATAAATTAATACCTCATCTTAGATGATAAAAAGCAAATTACCCAAGAGTCCAATTATACCTATAAAGAACTTGAAGAAATTGACGATGAGTAAGACTTCAAAACTTGTCTCATGTATATCCCCAATTTCACCTTCGTTTTCCATATTTAATATGGTGAGTGAGAGCATGATAAGCAACGTAACCGTTGAAATGTAATATTTTTCTTATAATTCAGGGTGTAAGTTTAATATATTCTTAAACCGCAGCTTTTATAAACTTTTGATATAATCATTAAACAGACATGAATATTATTATTTTGTAAAATTAAAGCAAACCTAATCCAAAATTGACAAAATATAATATATTTTAAATATAATAAAAAATAAAAATTTAATTAATATTTATTATTAAATATTAAATGATTATGGTGAAAAAATGAAAGTACTTATTGCTGATGCTATTAACGAAAAAGGTATAGAAAATTTAAAGGAAGTAGCTGATGTTGTTGTAGATACAGAAATTACTCCTGAAGAATTAGCTAATACCATACATGAATACAATGGAATTATTGTAAGAAGCCGGACAAAATTAACCAAAGACATTATAGAAAAAGCGGATAATCTGCAGATTATTGCAAGAGCTGGTGTAGGTGTAGACAACATTGACCTTGATGCTGCAACCGAAAAAGGAATCATGGTTGTAAACTCCCCTGAATCAACTTCAGTAACAGTTGCAGAACATACCATGGGATTGATTCTGAGTATGGCTCGTAAAATATCAATTGCAGATAAATCCGTTAAAGAAGGAAAATGGGAAAAGAAAAAGTTCATGGGTGTTGAACTTAGAAACAAAACCCTTGGTGTAATCGGTATGGGAAGAATCGGTTCACAGGTAGTAAACAGATGCAAGGCATTTGGAATGGATGCAATGGCATATGATCCATACCTGCCTGAAGAAGTTGCAAAACAGATGGGCGTTGAATTAACCGACCTTGATACCGTGCTTGAAAACGCCGACTTTATTACAATACATGTTCCGTTAACTCCAGAAACAGAACATTCCATCTCAACCGAACAGTTTGAAAGCATGAAAGATACAGCTTACATCGTAAACTGTGCCCGTGGCGGAATTATCGATGAAGAAGCATTATATGATGCATTAGCCAATAATAAAATAGGTGGAGCTGCATTAGATGTATACGAAGAGGAACCACCAACTTCAGATTCAAAATTATTCGAATTGGACAATATTGTTTTAACACCCCATATTGCCGCTTCAACAAAAGAAGCCCAAAGGGATGCTGCAATCATCGTTGCCGATGAAATCATTGAACTGATTAAAGGAAACAATCCTAGAAATGTTTTAAATATGCCTCGTATTGACAATAACACCTACCAGGAGTTAGCACCATACATGGAATTATGTGAAAAATTAGGAAGTTTCATCTCACAGGCAGTGAACGGTAAAATCAAAGAGATTGAAATAATTTACAGTGGAGAACTGGCTGAAATCGACAATCTTGAAATTTTAACCAGAACAGTTATTCAAGGCGCTGTAAATCCGTTTTTAAGCTCTCCAGTAAATGCCGTCAACGCTTCCCTTGTTGCTAAAGAAAGAGGTATAAGCATTACCGAAGGAAGAAAAGATAATGCCAAAGGATATGAATCCCTGATTAAGGTCATTGCAAAAAGTGAAACCGACACATTCTCAGCTGAAGGTACTCACCTCCACGAAGCAAGGATTTTAAAAGTAAACGGTTACTGGGTAGATGTTATTCCAAAAGGCCATATGTTCATTGCCAAATATGAAGATGTTCCTGGAAGCATCGGTAAAATCGGAACTAAATTAGGCGAACATAATGTAAATATTGGAATTATGCAAGTTGGAAGAGATGAAAAGGGCGGAAGAGCTATCATGGTTCTAACTTTGGATAAACAAATTCCAAAAGAAGTAATAAAAGAAATCCAAGCTTTAGATAATGTTTATGAAGCTATTGGATTAGAATTATAAAAAACAATTTCACCATAATTGTTTTTTTATTTTTTTATTTTCGGATAATTTTTCTTATACTGCCATCCGGATTTAACTCAATTTGAACAACATTTCCTGGCATCTGAGTATTTGAAATGATTTCAGTGTTATTTCGCTGTTCAAACTCACTGTAGCGATTTTCCCGCTCATCATCAAGAGTTTTGAAAAATTCATCATCATCTTCATCGAAAAATCCTGGCTTAAACACATCATCATCAGTTACAACATCACTTTCATCGAAAAATTCACCAGAATCATTTTCATTGAAATCAGCATAATCACCAATTGAATAATCCATCGGCTGACCATACCGGTCATATGCCTTGAAAGTCTCAAAAGAATAAGGAAGACATACAATCATGTGGAAATAACCGTTTCGTGAAAATGTCATCAAATCAGCATCTGAAGGTCTTGCGCTCGGGCCCGGATGTGAGTGAACCGAACCCACGTATTTAGTACTCATCGGAATCAGTTCCGTGTGAACCATAGCTCCGGTTTCACATGTTTCGCCCGGAACAAAAAGCAGTCCTGTGATATAGAGAATTTTATCTTTTATTTCACCATCGAAAAATGCCAAAAACTCATTCGGATAAGCTTTTTTTGAATAATAAATTACAGATTCCAAAACTTCACAATCCACTTTGACCTCACTGAATTCCTCATCATCATTTCCAAGTATCTTTGAAATAAAACTCATTTAAACACCCCTATATTTTTAAAGAAATCCTCTTTAAATATTGGAAGTTGCCAGTCTGTGTAAACATAACTTCTGTATGATATCTGGTTTTTATTTTCCTTTTTATTAAAACCTTCGATTTTTTTATTTTTCCTGTATACTCCTATGCCCCGTTTTTTATAATTATCAACATCATTTAAATTAATGCCATTTCTGAATAATAATTCATGTATTTCATTCAACTTCATGCCTTTTATTTTATCATTAGCTTCATTATTTGAATATCTTGTTTTGAGGTATGAAATTCCAAATGAATTGACGCAATTCATCCATGATTCATCCTGCCTCCACTTAAAATATCTGAGAATATCCTCCTCATTAACCGGAATAATCCTTGAATCAAATGAGGGAGGCTTTTTAAAATCAGTATTATAATGCATTACAAATGAACTGGATGTGAAACCTGCCATTATAGAGTTAATCTTTTCAATCCTTCCGTCGAATGGAAGATTATCCAAAAGCAGACTGATTTCGTCTGAAAAGGTATAGGCAAATTTCGCAGAAAATTCCTTAAACAAATCCTCGCATACTTCGGCCATTACCCTATAAAAATTTTCATCATAAGGTTTGGTTAACTTTAAATCAGAAGCCAGCTTATGAAAAGCCCTGCCATCCAAACGGACGATGACTTTTGAGTTTTTCGGAACCCTCAAAGATGAATAAACCTCATAATCTTTCATTACATCCCAACACTGATAGTTTCATTGAAACTTTTAAGCAGTTTGATAGCTGAAAGTGCAGCCAGCATGCTTGTTTTTGGATTAGCGGCACATGGATAATTCATAGTTATTGTTTTAAATTCACCGAAGTCTCCTTTTGCTGTGATTTCATGAACATTTCTGTCAACATTCGGATCAACAATGATTTTAACATCAATGTCGGTGTTGCATGCCATGCTGATGGTTGCCGCAACATTAATATTTAACGGGAATTCCTTGACTGCTTCAGAAGCTTTTCCTTCAAATAGAATTTCTTCAGTGTCAATGTCTTTTCCAAGTGATTTAGGTGACTTTCTTGTAACCAGACTAACTTCTTTAAGGCCGAATTTGGCAACTGCCTTGATTCCATCCAAGCCAACGACCGCTCCTGATGGTAAATGGATTTTGGCATTACTGTTTTTAGCAATTTTTAAAACATCACTATAGAACTCCATATCCATAAATGCACCGATACTCATGATAATCATGTCAATGCCTCTTTTTAGGATGATTGGTGCGAAATATTTTACTGAATCCGGTGAAGCACATTCAAGTATTAAATCAACATCATTCAACATGTCTTCAAAGTCAAGTACTGCCACTCCACCTGCAAGGGTTGCCAGATTTTCCGCCCTTTCAATATCCTTATCAAAGAAGTATGCAATGTCAATGTCATTTTCTTCGGGAACTATGCTGGTTGTAATAATATTGGCAATAGCTCCACAGCCTATAATACCTACTTTCATAGTATCACACAAAAAAAATAGTTGTTTAAAAAAAAATAGTTTATGAAAGATTTTATTTATAATCTTTCCGTATCAAACTGGGTTTGAGTTTCGCCTTGTGGTTGAGGAGTTTCTGGTTTAGGAACTGTAGCTTCAGGGATTTGTGGTTCGGGGATTACTTTTTTAATGTCTCTTGGATTGATTAACATAATGTCCCCAATTGCCTGAACTTTATCAAAATCCACAGTTAATACATCATTTTGGAATGATCTCATGTTAGTGTCTTCTGGAGTTTCTCCACGTATACTTCCTAAAAATGAATTTACAAAACCTGCAGGTTTTGGTTGCTGTTCAATAGCTCTAACTTGTAATTTTGAAATAGTTCCTAATCTAATATTAAGTACAACATCTTCTACACGACCAACATAATGTCCTGTGTTGGTATAAATATCTAAACTGCGTAATTTTGAAACTTCTACCATTTTAACACCACAATATAATATATAGTAAAAACATTATGTGTTATTTTATTTAATTGTTAATATAAATACTTTATGTTTTTTAAGCAAATCTGTCGCCATTTACAAAAAATTTATTTAAAACTAAAAATAGAAATATAGATTAAACTTAAAAGAGGACTTTAAATGTGGGATACAACAAAAGATTATAGAATTTTAGTGGCAAGTAAAGCAAGAGAAAATTACCTGAATCTTATTTCTACCGCTTCATTTAGAGGAAGCTGGAATAAAAAACAGGCGATTGATTTGGGAAAACAAATGAACAGTGATTTTCAATCATTAACCTATTCTTACCTTGAGGGAGATGAACTTGTAAACTCTCCGGATGTTGCGAGCTTAATTGAAAAAGCCGAAAAGATTATTGAATGTTTGGGTGGAGATGACTGGAATAAGAAATTTTTGAGCAACACTCCAAAAGAAGACCGTGAAAAAACACAGGAAAATATTGCCAAGGTGAGATTTTTCCTAGATACCATTATAGGTTTGAAGACCAGACTGGCGCTCGGACCCATAAACGACCCTATAATGGGTGTTGACATTAAGGTCGGAGAGGTGATGAGTGTTACTGTGCATCCTAAAAATGATAAGTTAATGCTTTGTAACGTTAACCTTGGAAAACGTGCAATAACCGTGGTTACCAATGATTTAAACGTTAAAGATGACAATAAAGTTGGAGTGTCACTTTTACCACCACAGTCTTTCAGTGACATTGTAAGTGAAGGAATGTTTCTTGGAATGAACGGGAATATTTTAAAAGATGTTGAAGGAGATCTTGGAGCCATGCCAAAGGGCATACCGATGGAATCCCTTAACGAAACACGCAACCTTGTTGAAAATTATCTAAAATAAATGTGGCTGTTAATATTTTATGATCCTACCATAATCTGTGCTGAGAATAGTGAATATTTCAATTCACTATCTTAAATTCAGCCCTATCAATTTTGTTTTTGTCATTTCTTCAACTGCATATTTTATTCCTTCCTTTCCGACACCGCTATTTTTAAATCCTCCGAATGGCATGTTGTCTGTTCTGAAAGTTGGCTGTTTGTTGATAAATACTGTTCCAGCCTCTATTTCCTGAGCACACCTCATGGCTGATGAGTAATCTGATGTGAATACTCCTGCCTGAAGACCGTATTCTGTATCATTTGCAACATCAATTGCTTCGTTTAAATCAGCGACACGAATAATCGGTGCAACAGGACCGAATGTTTCCCTTACAACCAAATCCATGTCCCTAGTAACCTTGTCAATTACCGTTGCAGAGTAGAATGCGCCGCTGCGAACCCCACCAGTAAGTATTTCAGCACCTTTATTGGCAGCGTCATTTACAGTGTGTTCAACATTTACTGCAGCCTTTTCATTAATCAGTGTTCCCAATGTTGTGGATTCATCTAATGGATTTCCCATAATCAGTTTTTCTGTTTCATCAACCAGTTTTTCTGCAAATTCATCGGCAACAGCCTCTTCAACTATGATTCTTTTGACTCCCATGCAGACCTGTCCTGCGTTCAGGAATGCACCGTTTATAACTCCTTTAACTGCCTTGTCAATGTCTGCATCATTAAGAATTATTAGAGGATCGTTTCCACCCAACTCCAGTGTTACCTTTTTCATTCCCGCTTTCTGTGATATCATCATTCCGGTAGTTACACTGCCTGTAAATGATATTTTATCAACTTGAGGTGAACATACAAGGTACTCTCCGATTTCAGAGCCATATCCAGTTATGACATTTACTATACCGTCGGGAAATTCGTCATTAAGCAGTTCGCAGAATTTAATCACCGTCAACGGCGCGTCTGTTGGAGGTTTTACGATTACAGTATTTTTACATGCAATGGCCGGTGCAATTTTGTGGATTGTTAAGTTCAAAGGATAATTGAATGGAGTTATTGCCACTACAACTCCAAGAGGCAATTTTTGTGTGAATGCGAAAAATCCCTTACCGTTCAGTCCCCCGTCCAGTGGCACACTTTCACCGTAGATTCTTTTTGCCTCCTCTGCGGATAATTTAAGTGTTTCAATTGACCGGTCAACTTCAACCAGCGCTTCACTGATTGGTTTTCCCACTTCCAGAGTTAACAGTTCGCCAAATTCTTCGCGTCTTTGTTTTAACTTCTCAACCACATCATATAATTTATTTGAAATCTTGAATGCCGACATTTGGGTTAATGATTCCTTTGCATTGTTTGCTGCATCAATTGCCATTTGTGCATCTTGTCTGTGAGCAATCGGAACTGTATCAATCAGTTCGTTATTGTACGGGTTTAAAATCTCCAGTTCGTCATTGCCTGAAATATGATTTCCACCAATTAACATATCCATTTTTATCACCTGCTTTTTAATTAATATTATATATTTTAAAATTATATAATATTGATTATGGAAACAAATCGTTTTGAAACATTTTTTGATGCAATCATTGCAATTGTAATAACTGTTCTGGTTTTAAAAATTCCACAACCGGCAAGTCCGACTTTGGAATCTTTTTTAAGTCTGAATCCAATGTATATTGCTTATTTTATAAGTTTTATGATTTTATATAACATATGGTATGCCAACCATAATCTGTTCCATCTTGTTGAAACAATAGACAATACCACACTATGGATTTATGGAATTATGACCTTTATTATTTCGCTTATTCCCTATTTTACAATCTGGCTTGCGAATCATATCAATTCAATTCCTGCCGAAACAATGTTCGGTGTGATTTTTATCATAACCCATATTCTGAATACATTGGCCACAAAAACTGTTTACAGAAGCAACCCCTATAACAAAAATCTGCAAGAAATCAATCATGACACTCCTTATATGAATTTACCCCTTATTGTGATTTTTATCGGATTTTTTTTAACATATTCCGTATATACACAGGGAATTTATGTCTGCTGTTTGATATCAGTTATACTATGGGTTGTTATTGGCAGAGCAATCAGGAGGGGAGAATATGGAAACTGAAAGATTTGAAGCATTCATCGATGCGATTCTGGCAATCATCATTACAATCATTGTTCTGGAAATTCCCCTGGCAAGCACAGGTAGCTGGCAGGCGCTTCTGGATATTAAATATGAATTCATAATATATGCAATAAGCTTTATGATTTGCTTTAATTTCTGGAATTTCAACAATAACATTTTCAGTATTGTGAATAGAGTCAATCCTAAAGTAATATGGACAATGGGACTTACATTATTTGTATTTTCGATGCTGCCTTACCTGACAACATTTGTTGCTGAAAACTTTTATGAATTTTTCCCACAATTCATGTATGGTTTAATCTTTATTATAACCGCTGTACTTTCCGCTCTTATTAGTGAATTTTTAAAGCATGCCGATCCGGCTAATATTGCGCTTCAGATAACTTTAGATAATCATTATTCAATGTATTTTACAATCAGTCTGGTTTTAATTGGAATGGTAATCGGTTATTTCACATATCCTCCGGCAATAATGGTGTGCTGTTTAATTTCAATCGTTGGAGTATGGTGTATTCCGAAAATTAAAGGATGATTACCTCTAACTTTTAAATCATTTGAAGTGATTTTTAAGGGTATTTAACTCACCGTTAAATTCCTTTACTTCCTTTGATGCAATCTCACCTGACAAATCACTCAGATAGTCATTATACATGTAAATCGCAAGCAAAACCACAACGATAATTCCGCCAAAAAGCAGAATGAATTCAGCAGATGCCTGCCCTCTGTTATCCATCATAAACCCCCCATCAATAGATTTCCTCCAAATGTGGAGATAAAGTAGAATATTCCA
Organism: uncultured Methanobrevibacter sp.; assembly: GCA_902772665.1. GTDB lineage: Archaea > Methanobacteriota > Methanobacteria > Methanobacteriales > Methanobacteriaceae > Methanocatella. The sequence goes on from CACYBU010000005.1 coordinate 14,748, forward strand.
AATGACGAAATAGCCAGAGGCAGGGAAAACTTAATTCCCTTTTTAACATCCCCATACATAATAATACTGATGATAAATGCCACCAGGATGGAATGTATCACCAGATATAACTCCCCGGCAACCGGTGCCGTTAAAATTATCTCAGATTCCATTCCATAGTCCTGCATAAATCCGGAATATACACTGACCATTCCAATTGCAAAGGGAGTTGCAATAACTGCAGATATCAGCAGAAACATTACAGACATCATTACAGCAGATTTCCTTTCACGTTTAAGAGCAAGCAAATCCCTTAAATCATCGGAAACATCAGACAATACCTTTGAAATACTTGATCCACTTTTACGCCCATCAAGTATAATTGCAAAAACACGTTCCAGTTCTTTTGATTTTAACCGTTTGCTCATTGCACGCCATGCATCGTCGAAATTGCGACCCATACGAATCTCAATAATCGTCCTTCTCATCTCATCGTAGAGCGGACCATTGGCATACTGTACCATGTCCTCCATTGCATTTTCAAAACTTAATCCGACCTGAAGCATGCTTGAAAGCTGTCTTAGAAAGTCAGGTGCAGTTTTTTCAATTTCACCAATTCTTTTTTCTTGCTGATAAACAACATATGTGAAAAGTCCTGGAACTGCAAAGAAAGGCAAAATCAATACAGAAACAGGTAAGTTAAAAATTGTTAACGTTAATGTCAAAGCAATTTCACTCCCCAATATAAAAATTATAAGTATGGCTAAAACTTTACTCGCATCTGTAAAAATGGCTCCACTTAGTAAAAATTCCTGTAATTTAGATAATTGCTTTTCAGGTATAATATTATCTAAAAATATTGTTAAATCATCTATTATTTTAAATTTCATGAAATTATATTGAATTTTAAAGTATATAAAGTGTTGGTTATTTTCAAAAGCAATATTGGAGAGTGAAAACAATATTCATATAAATTAGAGTTTGTCGCAAAAATATGTAATTTCTTGATTGGAAGTTTTAATGATTATCCTTCATTGTTTTTCAATATAACCTTCTAAAAATAGTTCTACAATTTTAACTGATTTTTACTATTTCCTAAAAATTTAGTGAAGAAATGCAGTTGAAACACAGGAAATTTAAATAAACAACCACAAAATATAACCTTTTTATATTAGTATTTGTTAGAATTCCCATAGTGGTGATGAGTTAATCCCCAATGTGGTTTTTTTAATATTTAATACTTATTAACTTTTTACAGTCTATTTGTCTATGGTTTTATGAACAAAATTCTGATACCTCTCGTTTTCAAATAACAAATCGCGTAAGACTAAATTTGCTATTCTTTTAATGTTGTAGGCTATGGATTTCAGGTTAACAATACCTTGAATGTTATCTTTGCCTACATGGGGTATTTGATTTAGCTCTTTAAATTGTTTCATTATACCATAAAGGCGATTCAACAATGTTTCTTAATTTGTACTTAACTTTGGCTTCATGTGTGTCCATTTTAAGTAACATGCTTATCATATCTTCTGATCCA
>CACYBU010000006.1 GCA_902772665.1 uncultured Methanobrevibacter sp.
ATATTCTGAAAGGCAATATAAAACGTTATTATATTGAATCTAAAGAAGATTTAATATCAACATCACATGAAATTTTTGATGAAAAATATAATAGTGATACATTAACAAGAAACTTCAAAACAAAATACCTGTCATATATTAGTTAACTGACTATAATTATATAAATTCAATTGCAATTTCATGAGAATTATGGACAGTGCCTTCCCGCAGAAATCTGCCTCACAGCATGTGACAAAAAATTTTTTCATAATAATATTATAGTAACTTCAGAGGTTTTTTGTGGTTGTTGTTTCAACTTGAATAATGTAGTATTTTTTCAGCTGATAGAAGAACATTTTCTGTACCTAATACGTAATTTTATGATTGATTATTTTGATAGTTACATCAAAAACTTCAATATTTTAATAGCTACTTTTGATATTATTGTACCATATATAAATTACCTATTTTTGTTGGTGCTGAATGTAGATGGGTCAGCAAATACTTGAGCAAGTAATCAATTAAGCAATTACAAACTACTCTTTAAAGCTGTTTTCAATGATATCTATCTCTTCAGATGTTAAATCGTATGATTTGTATATTAATAGGTTTATGTCATCTTCTAATCGTTGGATTTTTGAGGTAATGTTTAAACATTGTTCTTTGGAGTAGGTAAAGTAATCTTCCCATTCTTCTTCTTTTTTTAAGCTTAATTTGAACTTTTGTTTGGCTAATTGTTTATTGAATTTGTTAAAATCTAAAGTTTCATAATTACGAAGAGTTTTGTTAATTTTCATCCCATCAAAGTGACCAGTTAATCTATTAAAAAATTTATTTTTGACTTTATTTAATTCTGAATAATATCCATGTAATTCTTCTGATTTTAAGACAATATCTTTCACTATAGTTTCGTTATTAACTGATATTGGTATTCTTGATGTTACGGGTTATCAAACTGCATGGTTCTTATGGCTTTTGCATATATGAACCTATAACAATACCAGTTGATTAATTTTGAATTTAATAATGACCATACATAGAATTTGCTTATTCCATCAATAACAGTCAATTGGTTGATTGTATCCACAATATAATAATCAGTATCCTCTGGAATACATGCTGTAATTTTTATGTGGTCAATTGGTTTTGTAATATGGGAAACCAGCCTTTGAACTAAAACTGCATTCTCTTTTATAATATTCTTATCATCATTTTCAACCAAAACTCTATCGATTTTGCCTTTAATACCAATTATTCCATTTCTTTGAATTTCAGAGCCTCCTAATACAAGACCATCTCCATCTGCAGATATTTCTTTTTGGAATATTCCTCCTCTTGAATTGTGGGCTATATCATTTAAAACTTTATTTGTATTTATCAATTTATTGGCAATTTGTAAATCTTTGCTTGTAACATCATTCAAAATCATTTTAAAGGAATTGAATGTGTTTTTTGGTATTTTATCGATTAGTTTGATGGTTTCATCGATTAATATTCCATTGTTATAGTAATCTGTGGTGCAAGTTTTATCTAAAATAAAAATGACCTGCTCTAATTTTACTTCCTTCCATACTTTTTTACAATCAATAACTGTAACAAGATTGTCTATTAAATGTTCTCGTATAGCTGAATAATTGGATGCAAATGTAAATGCTTTAGGTATGATATATCCTAATTTTCCGTTATCTTTTAATAGATAATCATAACCTAATTTAATGAATGCAATTGCAGTTTCAGAAGCTCCTTTGATGTAAGTTTTGTTTAGGTATCTTTGTTCATTTTTAGTGAGTTTTGCCCCATATGGAGGATTACCAACGATTATATCGAATTTTCCACTGTCAAAAACTTCCGAAAACTCATTTTCCCAATCAAAAGCTTTGTTTCCAGCTAATTCTTCATCAGATATTATAGAATTTCCACACTTAATGTTCTTATCAAGATTGGGGAGTTTAAATCCTTCATCTATCCCAGTTGAAGTAGCTAACTTTAAGAATAATGATAATTTTGTAATTTCAACAGACTCTTCATTCAAATCGACTCCATAGATATTATTACTTATTATTTGTCTTCTTCTGTCTAAGCTGTCAAATAAGTATTTGTCTAATTTGTCTTCAGGATATTTGGAGTTATATAAAGCTTCATGTATTTCGAATAGCACATCTACAGCATTATTTAAAAATGCTCCACTTCCACATGCTGGGTCTAATATCTTAATTTCTTTTAATTTATCATCTAATTTATCTAAATTATTTTCTCTTTCATATTCGTTTATTAGTTTGTGTACAGTATTGGATTCACCATTTAAACTCAAAAATGGAATAATTGTATTTCTACATATATAATCAGTAATATACTCATGTGTATAGAACACACCATCTCTTTTTCGTCTTTCTGTTGTCTCATCTTTAAGCTCTTCAATATCTCCAATACTGTTCTCAAATATATGGCCTAAAATATTCACACTTAACTCTGAACCAAAATCAAAGAAAGATATGAGCAATAGATTTTTATAGATGGGGTTTAATGTATCTTTGTACACACCAAGCAATGATTCTATCTCTTCATATTTTTCTTCGAATTTCCATGTTTTATAGCAATCATTGAAGAATGATAAGTCTTCTAATTTATCCCTTATTTCTAAATGCCTTAAACTTTCTTTGAAAAGCCCACCATTGAATGCACCAATTCCTCGTTCTTCATTGCCTCTGTCTGCAAATCTAAATAATTCGTTTATCCTATCTCACATTGTAAATTCAAATAAGTTTTTATGTTTTATGGGAGTTAATAACACATCTCTGTGGTTTCTGAAGGTATTAGTCGCAAATCTTCAGCAAAACAAAGGAATATGAATCTGTTCAATATTAATTGTGCTAATCGGATTGCTTCAATTCTATCTATATGTTCTGATGAATATTCTAGTTCGTTTATTAGCATTAGTCTTGTTTCGCTAAATAGCTTATAAAATTCATCTTCTAATTCTCTCTCTATTATTCTTGTTTGTTTTAATAATGTTTGGGGTATATCTTTATCAATTAATGAAAATTTACTAAAAATTAGTAAGAATTTTTTAAGTACATTTGGGTCGGTTAATTGTTTGAATTTGAATGATATGTATTTTTCTCTGTAGCTAGGGTTGAAAAATCTAAACTCGTCATAATTGGATACAAATGCCCATTGTGTTTCTTCTTTAATGCTTGCATAATTAGTTACTTGCTCAATTGGTGATTGCTCTCTGTTGTATCTTTTGTTTAAATCTTTGCATGTTGTGCCTTTTAATTCAACAACACAATAATCTTTATCACCTTTTTTAAGAGTAAATTCAACTGGTCTGCCTTCATCACCAATATTCTCTTCATATTGTATGTCTGTGAATTCATAGCCCAATATATTTTCTAGAATGATTTTAAAGAATCTTATGTAGTTTGTTTTTTCACTTTTTAACTCATCGTTATCTAATTTTTTTATCCAATAGCTGATGGGGTCACAATCAGCATTAATTGTTAGTTCATCATCGTACAGTGTATAAACTCTTCCATTTTCTTGTCATTGAACAAGTTGTTTTCAATTTTAGCTTCAGCAGTCATTTAAACACAAACCTCTAGCATTATGTTATATAATTCTGTAGTTGATTATTAAAATAATATATGTTGATTGGGTGTTAATGGGGTAATTTATTATGTTGACTAACTATGGATATTTTAACAATTAAAATATTAAAAGAAGTAATTGAGAATTTGAATGATAATTATATTGTGGAATATGATAATGAAGTTACTGTTGTTACAATTGAAGATAAAATCATGATTGATGTCAGTAATCAAAGAATTATATTCCAATAATGTTTCATTTTGTTATTTTTAGGTATTGGTCAATGTATCAGAATGTTGTATTAATCATATTTTTAGTAATACTTTTTTATCAAATAGTATTAAAAATCATTGAAATTGTTGTCGGTTCAGACATGTGTTCGTATTGATTCATTAATTTCTTTTTTTTTAATATATTCTTACCATGCCATTAACTTTATCAAAATCATCATCAATGACATTATTCCATGTATATTATTATCTTTCATGGTGTGGATTGCGGTACAGTCAGCTAATGATGGTGTTCCATCAAATTTGAGGTAGTATCTTTTATTCTTCAAGCATGGTATAGGATTTAAATAAGGTGAAGTTATTTTTAATATATTTAAAGGCCATAACTCCTACTTTTCCACCATAATACCTTCCAATGGGATTCAATGATTCGATGATCATTGGTTCGGTGATTATTTTGTCTTCAGATGTTAGTTTTTCAAGCAACCTAACTGCATCATTATGCATCGGTCTTTTTCGACTATTAATGCGATTATGTAAGATGCATCTACAAATATCAAGTTATCACCATTTTAATCCTTTTGACCCTCTTTTTTTAATTCCTACGCTGTTGTATGGTAATTCTTCTTTAATTATTCTAATTATATCTTCAATTTTCAATAGTATTCCTTCTTCTGTGTTTGTCCATGAAATTTCATCTCATGCAACAATGTCATAATGTTTTCTAAAATCTGCAGGAACTATGACTTGATTTGAAGAACTTACTTTTGTTATTGCATACATATTCCAATAATATCATGTATATTATAATTTATCAAGTATCTATAATTATACTTTAGATTTTATAATTTACAAAGTTATTCTTCAAATACTTTTTTTCATGATATTTTTTCAAAAAATGGTGAATGATTATTTTGGTTAAATATCTGTCCTAATAGGGTATTTCAATAATATATAAATATTACTCTTTTTTAAATTAGTAATAATTAATTGTGAAATAGTTGTCTAATCAGACATGTTCGTATTGATTTCCTTGATTTTTTTTCTTTTTTTTAGACTAATAATTTGTTATTTGATTATGGGATGATTTTTAAATTTTTTTATATTATTTTAAAAACCTCCGTTCTGATAAGCTCGAGCTATCACATATGAAGGTTCATAGAAAGCACTGCAGTTATAATTATCTATTACATCACATATGTCATCATTATATACTCTTATAATACCATCAACATAATCTTCTTTGGATGATAGGGTA
>CACYBU010000007.1 GCA_902772665.1 uncultured Methanobrevibacter sp.
CTCTTTTGATTGCAAAGGGGCTTCCACTAAAACAAGGATTGTGACGTAAACTTTAATAAGTATATGCAGTCAAATATATTCATTGCAAAGGGGCTTCCACTAAAACAAGGATTGTGACAAATTCTAAGGCCTCAACGTGTTCGAACGGTTTAAATTGCAAAGGGGTTTCCACTAAAACAAGGATTGTGACCTTTTTTCAATTATTATTATCAGCAATCCAATTATTATTGCAAATGGGCTTCCACTAAAATAAGGATTGTGACAATAAGATTATCTTTTATAATATTGTCATTATATGATTGCAAATGGGTTTCCACTAAAACAAGGATTGTGACTCTTAAAAAAAGTAATTAACGAAGTTATATAACTCCATTGCAAATGGGTTTCCACTAAAATAAGGATTGTGACTCTTAAAAAAAGTAATTAACGAAGTTATATTATTCCATTGCAAGTGGGTTTCTACTAAAACAAGGTTTGTGTTTGAAATACAAAAATTGAATATTTGCTCTTTATTCGTATTGCAAAGGGGTTTCCACTAAAATAAGGATTGTGACTCACTACAATCCGCAGGGATGTCTGACAAATCCCTCATTGTAAATGGGCTTCTACTAAAACAAGGATTGTGACTTAAATTTTATGGATAAATATTTATAATTATCATTATTGTAATGTGGCTTCCCAGTAAAACAAGGATTGTAATGTAAAGCAGTTTAAGATATGATTTACATTAAAGAAGTCTGGCATAATAAGAATTTAATTTTATCTTATGATTCAATTATCCAATGGGTCTGTATCCAACTTAAATAAAGTATCCTTCATTTATATTTTGTTTTTAAAAAGTTTGTTTTATCATAATAATTGCAAGCTTGTAATAAAATCTTCTGTTTTTTGCAAAAGTTTAAATATTTTTTAAACACAATATAAGTATAATAATTAAATGGAGGTTAATTCTCAATGGATGATTATTTGAATTTGAAATTTGCAAGCCTTTTTCATGACATCGGTAAGTTTTACCAAAGGGCGGATAATCTGGGCAAGTCAGGTCATGCATATGATTCAAAGTATGAGAAATGGGGTGCTGATGATTACGGCCGCTCTGGTGCTCACAGCAAATGGTCAGCAGATTTTGTGAAAGATGATTTCGACGATCTGGTCGAGGACATGGTTTTATACCATCACAATCCCGACAGGTCTTCTCATCCTGAATTGTGTAAAATGCTTCAAAAGGCAGATCACCATTCCTCTAAAGAGCGCATTGATTCTGATGAAAAAAATGACGTGCTGATTACTCCTTTAACTTCTATTTTTTCAAGAATCAGATTGGAGGATTCTCAAAGGGAGGATTATTATGTGCCTCTGGTGGAACTTGATTTTGATAAAGCATTGCATCCTCAGGATGAAAAGGTAATGGAAGGATGGAATCTTGTTCCCCAGTATAGGCAGCTGTGGGCCAAATTCGCTGATGAATTTAAATCACTTGAAAATAAGAATTTTGAAAGTGTTCTGGCAATCGTAAGGAAATATACTTCAACAATACCCTCTGCAACATATTACTCTGAAAGTGACATTTCATTATATGACCATCTAAAGACTACTGTTGCAATTGGAAACTGCAGATATCTCTATTCAAGGGAGGGTAAACTGACTCAAAGTGACACTCAGGAAGTTTACCGGATCATTAACGGGGATATTTCAGGTATACAGAATTTTATATACAGGGTTCAAACTCCTGAGGATGCTCAAAGTGGTATGAGCAAACGTTTACGTGGTCGTTCTCTTTATCTGACATTATTATGTGAAGCCATTGCATCGAAAATTATTCTTGATTTGAACCTGGATTCATCAAATATCCTATTCTGCGGTGGAGGAAGATTCACAATCATTGCCCCGAACACAGCTAAAACTGATGAAACAATTGGAAAAATTGATCTGGAAGTTAACCGTCACTTCATTGAAAGGTTCAATGCAGAACTGTTTTTAAATATTGTTTCAACACCTGCATCAGGTGAGGATTTGGGAAGCTTTGATGAGGTTTTATCCAAACTCACAGCACTTTTGAGTGAAAACAAAAAACATAAATTTGTTAATCAGCTTCCCCAGGTATTTGAAATAGAATCCGGTGCAAGTTATGATTTATGTCCTGTCTGCGGAAACAACTCCAAAGGAGGACTGTGTTTTGACTGCGAAGAACATGAAAAGTTGGGTGGAGCAGTTGCAAATGCCCAATACATGATTAAATATGTTTCGGATATTAAAATTGCCGAAGGAATATATTTTGATACTTTGAATATTGGTTTTGTATTTAAAAGATTTAAAAAAGATGTTGCAGGTATTGTAAATGAAAACTGTGATGTTGAATTTACCGTTTACAGGTTAAATGACACTGACTTTCTTGACATTTCATCCGAATTTGAATGTGGAAATGTTTCATTTGACTTCAGAGTTGTCGCAAACAGCATCCCGAACGTCGGCGGAACACCCCTTTACTTCAACCACCTTGCAGAAATCTCAAAAGGAGCAAACAAGCTTGGTGTTTTGAAAATGGATGTTGACCATCTCGGATTGATATTTTCAAAAGGTTTCAACAGCATTGGAGGAGCCAGCATCTCAAGAGTATCATCACTCAGTTTCTATCTTGACATGTTCTTTTCAGGACGCATCAATCAGATAGTGGACAAGTTCACTTTCACAACCGAACGTCCAGATGATATTGAATGTGAACACAAAACATTAACATTTGAAAATAAAACAGAAACAATTTACAAGCCCAAACATGAACTTCCGAAAGGTGAAGGAACATCAACAATTCATATCAACTACTCCGGCGGAGATGATCTGCTTGTGGTCGGCCCGTATGATGATGTGATTAAATTCGCACAGGAATTCAGATGCAGATTCAAAAAATGGACTGCAGACAATGATGACATCAATATCTCGGCTGGAATCGCAGTAGTATCGCCTAAATTCCCTATTGGAAAAGCTGCACTGATGGCCGATGAGGAGCTTGAAAAATCAAAGAACTGCGGAAGGGATAAAATAACAGTGTTTGGTGAAACACTGATGTGGCAGAGCAACGGTCTTGAAAAAGGATTTGATGAAATATTCGATTTTGCACAGTATCTTGAGCAGAAAAACGAATCAAATGAAATATCAAGAGGTTTCACATATTCTCTGCTGAACATATGGGAGAAAAACTTTAACAGGAAAGTTAATATCTCAAATGAGGATGACTGGAACAGTGATGTTCAGATGAGACTTTCCACAAAATCATATATTCCTGTATTTAAATATAAACTGAGACTAATAAAGAATCGTGAAATAAAATATAAAATTGATAAAAATGGAATTAAATTCATGCCATGGATTAAAACTCCGGTATCATGGGTTAGTTTAAGGTTAAGGTGATTTAACATGTCCGATATAAATAGTGTAATTAATACAATAAACAATTGTACTACTTTAAGCGAAATACCTGACAAGGATTTTCTGGATTTCAAAACAGGTTACGCATATATTGTTGCTAAAGAGTCAAAACAGTTGAAAACAACACAGTTGAGGAAATTTTTCGGCGCTTTAAAAAAAATGGAGCAGAAAAATACATGGGTTGAAATAGAAACAGATTTCTATCTGCTGAAACCGAGAATGGCAGTGGCATCAGGTAGGGGAAATATTCCAAAATCGTTTTTAAACGTGGTTATGGCGGCAATGTCTAAAGTTGACAATGTGGAAAATGATGATGAAAAAATGGAAAACTTTGACAAATTCGTCAAATTCTTTGAAGCAATAGTGGCTTATCATAAATACTTATATCCAAGAGCAAAGTAGGTTTTATTCATGTTTAAAGAAAATTATATTATAAAAGGTAAAATAGTCTGTAAAACTGGCCTTCACATTGGAGGATCCAGTGATGCAATAGATATAGGCGGAAGTGACAACGCAATCATCAGGGATTCAATTACTGGCAACCCGTATATTCCGGGTTCCTCACTTAAGGGTAAACTCAGATTCCTTACAGAATTAAACGACAAGGCATCTGCTGAAAGTGTGATTAAAAACAGGGGTGATGTTGCAGATGACAGATCCTGCATTGCAACTAAACTGTTCGGTGTTTCAGCAGAAGATGGACAGGCTGAATTAAAATTCCCAACAAGAACTATTGTCCGTGACGCATATCCGGATGAGGACACATTACAGTTATGGGATAATGAATCATTAATCAGCGGAGCCGAGCTGAAATATGAAAACAACATAAATAGAATCAACTCCGCTGCCAACCCGAGAAACATTGAAAGAGTGCCTAAAGGATCCAGATTCGACTTTGAAATAATATTTTCAGTATATGAAGGGGATGATGAAAACATTTCATATTTGCTGGATGCAATGAGACTTCTTGAAGACAACTATCTTGGAGGAAGCGGATCTCGAGGTTTCGGTCAAATCAAGTTTGAAAATATCAGACTATCAAAAAGAACCGCCGAGTACTATAAACAAGCCGGTGAAGAGGAAGTAATCATTGAATCAGATGAAATTACAGAAGTAATTGGTCAATTCAGATAAAAAAAAGGGAGGAATTATAATGTTGGTTTATATTAAACCATTATCAACATTTCCCAAACTGCACTCAGACACACTCTTTGGAGCGGTTACCCATGCGGTAAGTGAATTGTATCCGGAAAGGGTTGATGAGATGATAGATGAGTTTGAAAGCGGAAGACCACCGTTTTTAATATCTTCAGCATTTCCGGTAATATTTGCAGAGGACAGTAAAATCAAATTTTATCCGAAACTAATCACAAAAAGCGATTTAACCGGAATCGACTCAAAAATCATAAAGGACTACAAGAAAGTTTCCTATATTGAAGAGGAGATATTTTTTGATTTGATAAACGGTGAAATGTCGGAAACTAATATTCTGGAAAATTATGATTCATACACTAGAGTTTCCAATTTGCTGATGAGAGAAAAAATCGATGTTGATATTGGTCTTGCGAAAAATATCCTTCCGAACAACAGCATCAACAGATTAACCAGTGAAACAAAAATATTCTACACCACTGGAGACAGTTATAACAATATCGGACTGTTTTTCCTGGTCAAAGTCTTTGATGAAGATTATTTTAAAATTATTGAATCTTGCATGAGGTTTTTAAAGGACCGTGGATTTGGAAGAGATATTTCAACAGGAAAAGGTCAGTTTGTCTATAAAATTGATGACGCACCATTCATTGATGATGATTCCAAGGAAAATTCATTTGTAACATTATCAAGATACATTCCAACTCCCGATGAATTTAAAAGAATCAATGAATATTCATATTATGAAATCGGTTCAAAAAGAGGCAGGGACAAAACCGGTGAAATCAGAAAACAGGTAAGATTTTTCAAAGAAGGATCCACATTCCCGAATTATCAGATGACCTACGGCAATATTGTAAGGTCGGGGGAAGTTAATCCATCTGTTGAATATGGATATGCCTTTCCCGTATGGTTTAGTAGGGAGGTGAATGACAAATGAAATGCACCATTAAAGTAATCTCTCCGGTTCACATAGGTTCAGGGGATAATTACGGGGCTTCAGAATATCTGCCCGTTACCATGAAAAACAAATCTGGCAATAATGTCAGAACCTTCAAAAGAATCAGTATTTCAGATTACTATATCAGTCTGGATGAAAACAGAAAGGATAAATTCATTGATAATTTGTCCAATCCTGAATTCAGTCTAAATGAATTTGATACAAAGATACCCAACACCTACAGGAAATACATTGCCATAGATAAATGCACAGTCAAACCAAAACAGAATCAGGTAATTGAGGAAACAATCAAGTCACTGAATAAGGCATACATTCCGGGCACTTCAATAAAAGGAGCGATAAAAACTGCCATATTATATGATCTCTTTGACTTTGATGACTGTGAGGAAATAAAAAAGTTCATCGATAAAAAACCATGGGAGTTCAGAAGAGAATACAATTTTTTCATTGACAGATATTTCACATCCAGATTAAGACTGCCCTCAGCGCAGAAGGATGTTATGAAATTCCTTCAGGTTACAGACACAGGTGATGCAAAACAGATTGGAGTCTATGATATCTTTTCACTAATGGCTGCTGAATTCGGTGGAAGAAAAACAAATGTTGCATATAGACGCAATAAGAAAAGTAAGGAAGCAACAATTTCATATTATGAAACAGTTGATGCAGGAAACAGTCTGGAATTTACAATAAACAATAATTATAATCAGAAAGTTCACTCCAATTTAAAATTGGATGATAAAATAGACTTGATTAGTATTGAAAACATTAAAAAAGTGATTTATAACTTTTCAAAGGATTTCATTGACAATGAATTGGAATACAGTAGTGAATATGGTATTGATTCATTGAATAAATTCTATAAATATGCTTCAAAACTCAATACTTCTGAAAAACCTCTTTTAAAGGTTGGTGCGGGTTCAGGATTTTTGGCAACAACACTTGCAATGAAAATCAGGGATTATGACCCTAAACTTTATGATACCATCAGAAAACAGAAACGGGGATATGATTATTGTTTCCCCAAATCCAGAAAAGTCACCCGAAATGGAGGAAAACCGTTGGGTTGGATTCAACTGAATTTTTAAAGGTGGAATAAAAATGAAAGCATTAATTTTAAGTTGCGGTGGTTCTTCAAAACCACTGCTTTTTTGTATTAAACATTATCAGCCTGATTTCATATACTTTTTGTGTTCAAATGACTCAGTTGATATAGCCAGAGACATAGCGGAGGAGTCAAATATTGATAAAGACAATTTTGCTATAAAGGTCGTTTCAAATCATCAGAGTCTGGAAGATTCCTTTGCAAAATCAAGAGAGATTATACTGGAACTGCAAAAGGAATATGGTGAAATTCATGTAGATTTTACAGGCGGAACAAAACCCATGGTTTCTGGATTGGTTCTTGCGGCAATAGGTGAGGAATGCACATACTCCTATGTGGGCACTGAAAACATAGATGGAAGAGACAAACAGGGTCTTGGAATTGTAATCGATGGATTTGAACAAATCAAAAACCAAAGAGACCCGTATGATGTATTTGCGGTAATGGAATTTAACAGGGGAATGGATTTCTTCAATAAATACCAGTTTGAAGCGGCAAAAACAAACTTCACACAAGCAAGTGAAAAACTGGAATCAGAAAATTTAATTGAATTGGCTAATCTTTATAAGGAACTTGTTGATGTTTATCAGTTATGGGATAAGTTTAAAAACACAAAAGGAAAAAAATTAACCCTTAACAATATATTCAATAATATTTTAAAATTAATCTGCAATTCTGATAATATTAAGAATCATTTAATGGATAATTTTCCTGATTTCATTCCTCAAATTAGATTGAATAAGGAGTTTTTAGATTTAAAACTTTCAAGAGAAGGTAGAATTAAACCTGAAAATGTAAAATATTATTTGCCGGATTTATTAAATAATTCATTAAGAAGAATTGAAGAAGGCAAATATGATGATGCTGTTGCAAGATTATATAGATCAATTGAACTTATTGCACAAATGAGTTTAACTGAGATGGGTATAATCAATAAAAATAATTTATGGGGAAATGCGGGGTTCAGCATTAATGTTTTGGATGTTGAATCAAAATTTGAATTGGATGATGATAGTTTATATTCGTTAAATGATTATGAAAAAGCAAAGGAAAATGGAAATACTACTTTTGGTTTGGCTTTGAAAAATAGTTATATATTATTGTCATATCTCGATTCACAGTTTGCAAAGGATTACTTGAATGATGATGAAATACAGTATAATTTACGTTTGAGAAATGTATCGATTCTTGCACATGGACTTAAAGCAATCAGTCGTGAAAATGCAGAGAATTTGTATTCACAAGTCTTTAAATATGCTAAAATTGCATTTCCTGAAATTGAAAAATATATGGAAATGTCAAAATTCCCAAAATTCGAATGATTATTATGAAATACAATATTGTCACCGTAACTTTAAAAACGGATAAAAAACTTATATCTGGTGCTAGTAAGGTTAGAGGATACATAGGGAATGCCTATAAAGAATATCCTATATTGCACAATCATTATAATGAAGGAAAATTTCTGTATTCATATCCATATGTTCAATATAAATTAATTAATGGAAATGCAGTCATTGTAGGAATTGATGAAGGAGGTGATATTCTTAAAGATATAATTCCTGAACTTTCAGTTTTAACTCTGGACAGGGAATATAAAATAACAGAAAAACTGATTATTGAAAAAGAAGCGGACATCAAGCCAAGCAGTGAAGAAAAACACTATGAGTTCATAACTCCATGGCTTGGCTTGAACCAGAATAACTATAAAAAATACATTAACAGCAAAAGCTGGAAGGATAAAAAAGAAATCCTCAACAGAGTTCTGGTTGGTAACCTCCTTTCAATGTCAAAGGGGCTTGGAATAATTGTCAGCAAAAGGTTATATGCAAAAACCCACTTTGAAGAGACAATCGTCGAGTACAAGGGTGTTAAAATGAATGCATTTAAAGGACAATTCCGAGTTCACTATGATATCCCGGATTTTTTCGGACTGGGAAAAGGCGTATCACAGGGTTTTGGTTGTGTTAAACAGATATTTGACGAGGAATAAATGTTAACTGTTGTTGTTTATGA
>CACYBU010000008.1 GCA_902772665.1 uncultured Methanobrevibacter sp.
AGCTATTAATTATATATAATTTAAAAAAGTAAAATATTATTAATTAACATAATTGAGGTATTATATGAAAGGTGATGTATATTATGGAAAAGGAATTAGAGAGTTGGAAGGAGAATATCCTGATTTATATGATGTAGTGTCTGATTTAAACAGTACTGTCTGGGACGGCAAAGTTCTTGATTATAAAACTCAAAAATTAATAGCTATTGGAATTGCGGCATCACGTGCCGATGCAAGAGCTACTAAAAAACAAATCAGAAGTGCCATTGAAGTATTGGGTATTACAAAAGATGAAATTGTGGATGTTTTAAGAGTTGTATTATTAACTTCAGGAATGCCTGCATTTTCCAAATCACTTCAAATTTTAAATAGTGTTGTTGAAGCTATTGAAGAAGAAAGAGAAGATAATGCGTAATTTTAAATTGGGATTAATCTCAACTGAAAGAGTCATTGATTAATATGGCTCTTGTTATTTTATTTTAAAAAAATAATTTTTGCAGATGCACGTGCACTTGCAAAGTTATCCTACTTTTGTTTTTTTAGTTAATGTTACTGTTTTACAGGGGTTTTCCTTTTTTTTTGACTTACAAAAAAAATAAATGTTATCCGCAGATTATCTGGTAAATCATTTCGCATGCGAAAAATATAATGAACAGCATCATCCCATAATTTAAATACACTGTTTTAAATGGATTTTTCAAATCGATTTGAGTTTTTAAACCATTAAATTTTGCCTTTTTAATTTGTGTAAGTCCGTACACTCCAATTATTAAAAAGCTGAACAGGATAATGGCATATGATAGTATAATTATTCCGTCAACAGGATTTAGATTTAGTTGGAAATTCATAATGGAATCTGCAAGAATCAGACTCACAACAGATCCCATAAAATTAACGATTGAATGAAGGATAATGGTATATATTATTTTTCCGGTTTTAATATAGACGTATGCGAAGAATCCTCCCATTAAAAATGTATAAAAGAACTGATTGAGGTTTCCATGGAAAAATGCGAATATTATGGCAGAAAGGATAATGGATACTTTTGCACCATATTTGATTGTTTTGTCAATCAGGAATTTTCTGAAAAGTATCTCTTCACATATCGGAGCGAATATGCTGATTATTGCCAGATTAAGCCATATGTCGGTACTGTTGATTAACTGCTGAACGGGATTTGCAATGTCTGTCTGTATTGCGCCGCTTAAAAACATTGTAATAATTAATCCGAGAATATTTCCAATCCACATTAGTGTCAGGGTTATGCCGATGTAGAGTATGAATGTTTTTACGCTGACGCTATTCTTTTCGATTTTAACATCATCCAATTTTTTCATAAGCCAGTAAAAGATGGGAAATGGAAGTATGTAATTGCAAAAAGAAGACAGGCCTGCCAAAATATTCATGTCACCTAAATACTGGGGGTTTATTAAAGATATGATGTTTGCAATGATTATTTGAAATATTATTGCAATTACTCCCATTATAAGATAATTTGCTCCAATTTTAGAGAAGAATTTTTTATGAACGTTCAATTTTTCACCTATATTCACTATTACGATTTCAATGTATATATTTTATATGTTTTCTAAAGTTTTTATATTAATTAAAACATAACTAATAATGTTAAAAAAAGTTTTAGTTAAGTGATTTAATGTTTGATAATTATAAAAATAAGTTCATACCCTTGATTTTGCCAATTTGTATTATTATTTTCTGGTATTTAATCACGGAAGGACTGGGAATTGTCGACCTATACAAATTACCCGGTCCAATCACCGTATGTCAGGCAGCTTGGATATTAATATTAAATGGTAAACTTCTCACAAACACTGTAGACACATTAGTTAAAGTATTTGCAGGGTTAATTGCAGCTGCAGTTGTCGCAATTCCCCTTGGAATTTTACTGGGATGGTATAAAACCCTGGAAGATTTCGCATCCCTTGTCATAAGTGTTTTAAGACCAATCCCTCCTGTTGCATGGATTCCATTTTCAATATTATGGTTCGGAATAGGAATGTTTCCGGCAGTATTTATTATTTTCATGGGATGTGTATTCCCAATACTGATTTACACTCTTGACGGAGTAAAAAGAACAGATAAAGTTTTAATAGAATCCGCCCAAACACTGGGGGCAGGCGACAGGGATGTTTTAAAAAGAATAATGATTCCTTCAGCAGTTCCTTATGTTGTGTCCGGTTTAAGAGTTGGAATGGGAATTGCATTAATGTGTACAATTTCCGCTGAAATGGTAGGTTCCGGCAGCGGTTTAGGTTATATGATTTTAACAGCAACCAGTCTGTTTGACCCCGGTACAACAGTTGTTGGTATGCTGGTTATTGGACTGATAGGTATTGTATTTGATCTTATATTTACCAAGGTTCAAAAGAGGATATTCTGGTAGGTGTTGGACATGTCAATTGAAGTAAAAAATATTAATAAATCATTTGAAAGTAAAAAAGTAGATCAACTGACGGTTTTAAAAGACGTTAATTTAACAATAGATGATGGAGAACTTGTTTGTCTTTTAGGTCCTTCCGGCTGTGGAAAAACAACTCTCCTGAGATTGATAGCAGGTCTAGACCAGCCTACCTCCGGCGAAATTATTGCAAATGGAGAGAAAGTTTCAGGGCCATCAGGTGACCGGGCGGTGATTTTTCAGCAGTATTCACTATTTCCATGGTTAACCGTTCTTAAAAATGTAACTTTCGGTTTAGAAATGACAACAGGCAATTCAAAGGAGGAAAACATTGCCCTTGCTGAGGAATACCTCGAGCGTGTTGGCTTAATTGAATTCAAGGACAGTTATCCTCATGAACTTTCAGGCGGAATGAAACAGAGAGTTGCAATAATCAGATCTTTACTTAATCATTCACCGATATTGCTTATGGATGAACCGTTTTCTGCACTGGATATGATAAACAGACATAAGCTTCAGGAACAGCTAATAGAAGTTTGGCAAAGATTCGAAAACACAATAGTTTTTGTAACTCATGATGTCGATGAGGCAGTATTTCTCGCAGATAAAATAGTCGTCATGGGTAGAAAACCCGGAAGAATTGATAAAATCATTGAAGTAGGCCTTGAAAGACCAAGAAAAAGGGAATCAAAAGAATTTATACTACTTATGGAATCGATTGTTGAAAATTTGGATATGGGAGAACTGGATAAAAAGTCTCTTGAATGAAAAAATGGCTTTAATCTGTTAGAAAACTATATTTTTATGAAAATACTGTGTGATTTAATCTGTAAGAATACGGAATTGAGTATTATCAGATATATTAGCATAATAAATTTTTCATCAGAATTTGTAGTGAAATGTAGAGTTATAATGATTTTCATTAGATATAATCCTCTGATAATCATATTTTCTAAAGGTAAATTCACAGAATTTTAATCTCCGATAGATTCAGGTACAAAAATGTCGAAAGATATGTTGAAAGAATTAAAAAACATAACAAAAAATAAACAAAATTGGGAATCGACTATAGATGATGTTGCAGTTATACTGGGCGAAAATTATTCAATTGAGGTTAATGCAAAAGCATTATGGCTTCTTGGAGAAATGGGATTAGAACATCCTCAAAAGATAAAACGGTATGTTGTAGACATTGCGGGTTATCTGGATGATGAAAATCCTAAATTACGGGAAAGATCACTAAATGCCCTTGGAAGAATCGGTAGGGCAAATAAAAATCTAGTTATTGCTTCCCTTGACAGAATGATGAAAATGAAGGATGATGAATCGGGCAGTGTTAGGCATGCGTTTGTCTGGGCATGTGAAAATATTGCAGTAAACGCTCCTGAGTTATTCTGTGAAAAACTGGAGATATTTTATTGGATGATATTTGATTCAGACCAGAAGGTCAGAATTGAATCTCCTGAAATGTTTCGTGTAATTGGAAAAAGAAAACCCAATTGTGTAAAACCCTACCTGGAGAAACTGGAGTGGATTTCACAAAATGACATGCCTCCTGTTGTTCGTATTCACAGTGCAGGTGCAGTTCGAATAACCAATATTGCATTGAATGAAATGAAGTAATTTTGAGTTTGTTTAATTGGGAACAATAATTCATTTTTTCAATCCAATTCGAAATTGCTTAAATTATTCTTTTAAAAATCAGATTCAGTTTTCTAACCTCTTGCAGTTAAGGTTAATGTTGACTGAAGAAATGAAAAGAAAAAGGATAGTTGTTAATAATATAGACTTTAACATTCATTATTATTCTATTCGGGAATACTTAGCTTCTAGAAGTTGGTGATGATTTCACTTCTTGATTTTGCAGGTATGCCAGTTAAATTCTGGCAATCAGTGTTCCATAATTCCCGTTTTTTATTCCTTCATAAACATAATCTAGAGCTTTTATGATGGATGTGTTCAAGTCATTGTCTTTTGATAAATACGCAACAATTGCAGATGATAAGTTGCAGCCGGTACCGTGCAGATTATCAGTTTCAATCAGCTCCTGCTTTATAATTGAAACTTCACCATCAATTCTAATGGTGTTTATTCCATCTAAGTGGCCTCCTGTGATGATATTATCACAGATTATATTTTTGGATGCTTTAATGGCATCCTCTTTTGAAGAAATATTTAATTTTGTTAGTTTTTCAGCTTCTGCAATATTCGGAGTTGTTAAAATGGCCTTTGGAAGCAAATATTTGTTCATTGCTTTTGCTATATCTTCTTTTGTCAAATCTCCTCCGGAAGTTGCAACCATTACTGGATCAACTACTGCTTTTAAATTATATTGTTTAATCTTTTTTGAAACTAGTCTGATTATTTCGGGTGAATAAAGCATTCCCGTTTTAACGTATTCCACATTATATTCATCCAAAACTGAATCAATTTGCTCTTCGATGTAGTTCTGTGGAACTGGCAGTGTTGAGAAGAATTTATATGGATTTTGAGCTGTTACTGCAGTGACTATGCCTGTTCCGTAAACTCCGATTGTCTGAAATGTCTTTAAATCGGCAAAAACACCTGCACCAGCAGATGGATCAACACCTGCAATACTCATTACTATCATCTAATCAGCTCGGGTAACCTTAAGACGTTCAGATCCTCTAAAAGACTCAACATTAACCTTAAGCTCTTTTAAATATTGTCGGGTATGGGTTTTTTCGCCGTGAATCATTATTTCACCCAGATCCTCAGTAGTGTTGACGTCCAGTGCCATGAAAAATGAATCATGAACCTGAGGATTCAGTTTTTTCTTTTCGGCCGCCTTGACATGTTCCTTGTAGCTAAACCCTTCATATTTTGTGTGGATTGCCAGGGGCTTCATGATAATCATGTTTGTCCCGCCACCCTTTGACGGAACGATAATGAAATCTAAAGTTTTGGATGCATCAATCAGCATCTGAATATTGGTTTTTCCAATCAGAGGTATGTCTGAAGGGACAATAATGATTTTTCTCACTTTTCCCTTGCATAACTTCATGGCCTGTGTTAAAGCTTTGTTTAAATTGGAATTGTCATTTTCACGAATTGCATTCACGTTCAAGCTTTCCGCATACTTTAAAACTTCTTTGTCACGGCTGATGATGAAAATATTATCAACATGCCTTTTTTTTTTTTTTTTTACATCATGAAGCATAGCTTTTAAGAGTTTTTCCCTTTCTTTGGCAGATAGGAAAGGGGAAAGTCTGGTTTTTGCATTTTTAAATGTTGTCACCGGAATTATGGCATAAATGTTATCCATATTATCACTAGTATGTTTTAGCTATAAGTGCAATGTATCTGGCGTCATTGTCGCTGGCTATGCATTTGCCTTCGCAGATTTCTCCATGAATGCCTAATATATCATAACCGGTTTTTTCTTCGATTTCTTTACCTATTGTTTCATCTCCGCACCAGTAAAATTCAACGACATTTCCCGCTTCGACAAGTTCGGTGATTTCATCCAGATTCTCTGTGAATTTAACATGTTCTTTCTTGAAGTTCCAGGCGGTTTGTGAGAGATTGTTTTGTGATTTATCCAGTAATTCCATGACATTATCTGCTAAGGTGTCATCTAAAGGGAGTTCTATTTTCTCTCCTTCGTCACGTCTCATTGCAATGGTAATGTTATTCTCCAAATCTCTTGGTCCAAGTTCCAGTTTAATAGCGGTTCCTTTAAGCTCCCAGTCATTGAACTTTTTACCAGGTCTGATGTCACGGTCATCCAGTTCGACTCTCAAGCCTTTTGCTTCAAGCTGTTGTTTGATTTGTGAACATTTTGCCAAAACTTCCTCTTTTCCTTTCTTAAATAAGATTGGGATTATTGTAACTTGATTCGGTGATACTTTCGGTGGCAGGCGAAGACCTTTGTCATCTCCGTGAACACTGATGACGGATGCGATGACCCTGTCGGATACACCAGCACATGTCTGATAAACGAGTTTATGCTCTCCGTCCTTGTCCTCAAAGGTAATATCAAATGTTTTAGCGAAAGTCTGGCCAAGATTGTGAATTGTACCAATCTGTAAGGTTTTTCCGTTCGGCATGATTACATCAAACGCCATAGTATAGTCAGCACCCGGAAACTTATCCCATTCAGGCCTTTTGGAAATCAGATAGGGAATTCCCAAATCGTCAAAAAATTCTTTATATATTTTGATGAAATCCTGAATCTGATCATCGGATTCTTCCTTAGTTGCATGAGCGGTATGAGCTTCTTTGAAGGTTGTGATTTCTCTGACTCTGATTAATGGCCGAGTATGTTTTGTTTCATATCTGAAAGTGTTTACAATCTGATAATATTTGATTGGAAGGTCCATGTGGGTTCTAATCCATAATGCATACATTGGATAGATTGCGGTTTCACTGGTAGGTCTTAATGCTAATTTTTCATTTAATGGAGTTTGACCGCCTTGTGTAACCCAATATACTTCATCTTCAAATCCTTTTACATGGATTCCTTCCTTTGCAAGTTCGGTTTCGGGAACCAGCATTGGGAAAAGAACTTCTTCGTGATCCTTATCCAATAGTTTTTTAATAATGTTCATTGAGTGTTTTCTTATCTGAAAGCCGTATGGCATCCATACTGCCATTCCCTTGATAGGGTATCTTGAATCTGTAATATTTGCATTTTCTAAAATGTCATGAAACCATTCGTCAAAATTTTCCACCATATCACCTAAAAATAATTTTATAACATTAAATTTTATGTTTTTAATGAGTATTAAAGTTAATTATTTTCTCATTGTTTTCTTTTAACATTTATATAAGGCTTTTTTTTAAGGTTTTATAGTGATGGGGAATTTGAAAATATTAAAAATTCAATGCAAAATGTTTAAATCTTAAATTAATTTAAGCATATTGCATGTTATGGGAATAGATATCAGTCATGCCTATTTTCTGTTTAACATTTGTACAACAGCACCTAGCATTGCACTATTTTCAGAGCCTCTAAGAGATTTGGTTTTTCTGCCCGAACCGTGCATTCTCAAAAATCCTGAATTCCGCAGAACATATTCTGTTGAAAATTCAATATCAGCAGGTTCTAAATCCAATAATTCACGAATCTGTCTTGCCTTATTGCCGGTAGTCGATTTTTTAGTCTTAAAAAACTTACAAATCTGATTTGCAGTAGTGTAAGGTTTAAATGATTTATCAAATAAAAAGCTGGTCTGTGCCAGAGCATAAATTATGCCAGCAGCCCAGTTTTTCAAATCGCCCCTTTTATAGGGAACGTTATCTTCCTGACCTAATCTTTTAACCATTTTAATACTCAGGCCTTTGCATTCATCGTCCAAGTGCTTGTCACAAAATTTACTAACCTTTTCGATTAACTCTTCTTCTCTCTGTTTTAACTTCTCATCCATTTTAATTCACCTATTTATCTGGAATCATTATATCCAAAGTTAAAGGGTTTTGCCAATGAAATACAAACATTGCGATAATACTCTAACTGATTTTTACTTATGATATTGTTAATTTAAATAATTAATGTATGACTGGGAGGAGAGTATATAGGATATGGGATTTATACAGGAATCATTGAGCGTGTTTTTTGAGTAAAAGATTTTAAGGAGCAGTTTTGGAATTTTATTTTTGTAATTGTGAGGTGTATTACTTTGGATTAGATGTTTTGGATGAAATTATGTCTTTTTATCATCTGCAAGTAGACATGATGCATGGGTTTTGGTTGAGTTTTTAAAGATTCATCATGGATGAAACACTAATTGAAATATTATTCAAATCTTATGTTTTGAGGGTAAAATACTCATTAAATCTATTAGATGGTTTGGAGGGAAGTATACTATTGGGGATTTTATTTAAACCAATGAATATTCAAAATAATTAAATTTGACAATTCAAGGTTGTTTTTTTTTTTTTATGAATAAAAATCTGAAATGCGTTATTGGAAAGGAATGCAATGTTAATGCTTGGAATTTTTTTTCTTGAAAATGAGGATTATGAGGAATTTTGAATGATGTGTATAGTGGTTTGCTAGATTAATCTATTGAAAATATGGGAGGTTATATATAATGAAAATTATATTGGAGGAATGATAATGGTTAAACGCATGTTTGATGGGATAGGAGCTAGTTGAACAATTGATATTAATCAAATCATTTACAAAAATATTTGGAGATTTTAAGATGATAAGTGAAGTAAATGAACAACCAATGCCGTATGTTTTAAGTGATGCAGTACAAAAAGCCTATAATAAAATTAAAGTGTGGATAATAATAATATTCTCATTACTTAAAACAAAAATTTACAAAAAAATCTCAAGGAAGAATTCTATGATTCATACATTGATTTTGCAAGAAAATTATAAGCGGAAGGGTATGATATGAATGTTATAGCTACATATCAATTTGTGACATGTACTATCACTTAATTGTCAGACCTGATGAGTTGATTACTCATGAAGGTTTTTCAGTGAATTTGTTTAAAGCATTTGATAGATTATTATACTTAAAAATCAATAACCTTGATGAATCTGTAATTGAATGGAATAAATTTCATATCTAAGTGAAATTCAATACAATTTCTAGCTTAATGTTGTAATTCCCAGTGAACATTACAATCTGGATGTTTTGCGTGAAATTATAAACCCTCTGGCTGGATGAATTTAAAACAATTTTTAATATGATTCCTGATTGTCCTATCATAAGAAAGTTATTTATAACTACCGATTAAATATATATTAATGTATAATTTATTATGGGAGATATTATGAGCAATAGGAAAATACAAATGCCTCGTGAAGTTTACATTGATCCGGGTATCATAAAGGATACTGCAGAAATATGTAAATCTCTGCGTCTTGATAAAAAGATTCTAATCGTTACTGGTGTCCATACCTATGATGTGGGTGCAAAACCGGTGATAGAAAGCCTTGAAAAGGAAGATATTGAGTATGATGTTATAAAAGTAAATAATACATCTGAAGATTCAATATCTGAAGTTGAAGAGTTGATTACACATGATACAACTGTTTTAGGTGTTGGCGGGGGGAAAGTTATTGATGTGGCCAAATTATCCTCATACAATCAGGGTGTGTACTTTGTATCAATGCCGACAACTGCTTCACATGATGGTATTGTATCTCCTATGGCATCAATAAAAAATCCCAACACTTCAATATCCGTTACCGCTCACTCGCCGATTGCGGTTATTGCAGACTCTGAAGTTCTGGCACAGTCTCCATTCAGACTTCTGGCTGCCGGATGTGCGGATTTAATTGCAAACTTCACAGCCATTAAGGACTGGGAATTGGCACATCGTTTGAAAAATGATTCATTTTCCGAATCCGCCGCAGCATTGTCAATAATGTCTGCACACCTAATTACAGACAATATTGCCAATATCAAACCCAATCTTGAACCGAGTGCAAGAATAGTTATGAAATCACTGTTCAGCGGAGGCATGGCAATAAGCATTGCAGGATCATCAAGACCTGCAAGCGGATCTGAGCATCTATTCTCACATGCATTGGATAAGATTCTTGATAAACCTGCGCTTCACGGTGAACAATGTGGTATAGGTACCATAATGATGATGTATCTGCATGGTGGAAATTGGAGAGCAATAAAACAATCTTTAGAAGCCGTACAGGCTCCAACATCTGCATCGGAAATAGGTATTGCAGAAGATGATATTATTGAGGCATTGACAATGGCTCATAAAATCAGACCTGAGCGATACACAATCCTGGGAGACAATGGAATTTCAAAAGAAGCGGCTTATGAACTTGCTTATAAAACAGAGGTGATTTAGATGATTACATTGATAGGCATAGATTTGGCAAAAAAAGGTCAGGAATTTGTTTTTCTAGGTCAGGCTAGTGAATGTGAAGACTGCCGATTCAAATCAGCATGTACGGGGAATCTCGAAGAAAACAGGAAATATGTTGTAGTGGAAGTAAAGGATAATGAGCAGAACTGTCCGATACATGCGGAAGGTAAAGTAATTCCTGTTGAGGTTGACCGGGCTAAAATAGATTTGCTTACAGCTTCAAAAAGCATATTTGAAGGATCAACATTCACATATAATGCTCCTGAATGTGATGAGGTCTGTGAGTTCCATGATTTGTGTTTTCCTGAAGGATTAATTGAAAACGATAAATGCATAGTTTTAGAAAACAATGGAAAACATAAACAGGAATGTAAAAAAGGTTTTAAACTTAATAACTTAACTTTAGGATTTGTGATATAATGAAAAACACTACTTGCAATAGCTCTTCTAAAATGAATGCTGGATATAAGGCTGCAGAATATGTTAAAGATGGAATGGTTTTGGGTCTTGGAACCGGTTCAACAACACATTTTTTCATTGAAAAAGTTGGAATGAGAATTAGGGATGAAAGAATTAGTGTAATGGGTGTTCCAACATCATTTCAGTCATTGTTGATTGCTAAAAAATGGAATATTCCAATAACCACACTTGAAGAACATGACATTGACCTGTCAGTGGATGGTGCTGATGAAGTGGATGGTGAATTTAACCTGATTAAAGGTGGAGGAGCAGCACACACAAAAGAAAAAATTGTAGATTATGCTGCTAAGGATTTCATGGTCATTGTAGATGAATCCAAAGTTGTTGATGAGTTGGGCAGTTTCCCGGTACCTGTAGAAGTGCTTCCGGATGCATCAAGAATGGTTATCAGGGAACTTGAGGACATGGAGGCTATATGTGAGATAAGAATGGCTCAAAGAAAAGACGGTCCGGTAATCACCGACAATGGCAATTTCGTAATTGACGCCAAATTCAACAAAATTGAATCCCCGTCACACCTTGAAATTGACATAAACTCAATACCGGGTGTTGTTGAAAATGGAATATTTTCACAGATGGTCGATAAGGTCATTGTCGGAACTGAGGAAAGTACAAAAGAGTTATAAGTGATAAAAATGCCAATGTTTGATATTCCCGATATTAAAGATTTGACTTTGAAGATTGTAATTGTATTCGGTGTTATAATTGTATTTTATGGTGTTTTGTGGTTGCTTGTAACACTCGGATTAATTCCGGCAATTATTGCTGCCGTGTTCCCACAGATTGTGCTGATAATCATAGGATTATTTATTATTTACACTGCAATCGATCACAAAAAAAGATATTACTGATTTTTTAACTTTTTCATTTTTTAAAATTGTAGTTTTTGATTATTTCAGTTTAAAGTACATCTAAACTTCAATGTGGTGATATTTGATGACAGTTAAAACTTACTTCCTAAAAATCGATACCATAAGAAACTTTGAAATTATTGACATTACCTCAAAAATCAATGAGCTGATTGACGTTAAGCAGGGAATCGTTTCAGTCTTTTCAAAACATTCCACTTCAGCTATTGTTGTTAATGAAAATGAGGAAGGTCTTTTAAATGATTTGGAATTCACTCTTAACAATTTAATCACTGATAAATTCTTCTACCAGCATGATAGAATTGATGATAATGCCAAATCACATTTAAAGTCATGTTTACTTTCATCCAGTGAGTGTTTACCCATTAAAAATTCTAGACTTGATCTGGGCACATGGCAGTCCGTATTTTTCATTGAACTTGATGGGCCGAGAAGTGGAAGAACAATAACTTTAACTATAATAGGGGAATAATATATTATTAATCTGTGAATAACTGGAGTTTTAAAAATGGATGACGAAACACTTAAAGTATATGGATATGTAATAAGTTCTTCATACAGGCAAAAATCAGTCCAGTCTCTCAATAAATGTAATAAAATACCTACAGATTTGGCTGAAGATATTGGAATTCGTACAAATCACATTTCCAAGGTATTGCGTGAACTTAAAGAATGTGGTGTTGCCGAGTGCATCAATGAGGAAAAACGTAAAAATAGGGTATACAGGCTAACAT
Organism: uncultured Methanobrevibacter sp.; assembly: GCA_902772665.1. GTDB lineage: Archaea > Methanobacteriota > Methanobacteria > Methanobacteriales > Methanobacteriaceae > Methanocatella. Next base: position 12,318 of record CACYBU010000008.1, read on the forward strand.
CCATGGGTGAAGATGTAGCCAAACTAATAGATTAATAATTGAATTTTAAGGTGGTTGCATTTAATTGAAAAGATGGACAATAATTTTAATAGCAGTTATAATTCTACTATTAATTTTAATATTTCTTTTCAATAATTATGATGCCTCTCCGCAGGTGAGCAATTACTCTGTTATGGAAACGCAAATGAGAAAGTTATGGTATTGATTGAATTCAGTTGATGAATTCAATTTCAAATGCAATAACCGGATACTCAAGTGTAAAGTTTGTAATTACTTCAGGAGAAACCTCTCCGAAGAAACCCTTAACAGAACCGTTGCCTGAAACCCCGGTAACGTCAGCAACTCTGCCGGTAATGAATGTTTTATTTTCGCTGTCTGATATCTCCATTGAATATCCGAGGTTTGTTAAAACGCTTGTTACAATGGATTTTATTTCAGTAAAGTTGGCAGTTGAATGACAAATTACTCCAGCTAATTTTTTAGAGGAAACTGTGTTGTTTTCCCTTGTATCATCAATGTATAAAACATCTCCAATTTCAAATATCTTCTGAGGCAAGTCTTCATGCTTGTTGTCTTCTAAAAACTCCATTAAAGAGTTGATTAAACTGGTTCTAATCATGGTTCTGTCAATTGTAATGGGTCTTGCAACTTGCACATGAGGTTTTTCTTCCTGGTTCATATTTTTGTAATGTGCATCTTCACTTGTAAGCATTAAACTCATTACCTCCTGAAAACCCAAACCCACCATTACCTCACGGATTATGCTTTCTGATTTAAACCAGCTATTTTCATAGGCAACAGTATTTATATTGGGCAATTCTGCCACTACGTCATTAATGTGGTACTGTACTGCAATATTTTCAACAATATCGACTTCATGCAAAATGTCTACTCTGTAAGCCGGAATAATGGCTTTAACTTCATTTTCATTTATTATTTCAGCATCAAAACGGGCTTTTAGGAGCAAATCATGAATGTCATCTGAGGTTAAGTTGGTTCCACCAATAAGTTCATTGGCTGTATTGACATGAACGTTCATCTCCTGAGGAGTTAAATCGGGACTTGTTATGGTTTTGTCCTCATATTTGACTTCCATGGATTTGATTTCACCTCCAACTTCAGCGAATGATGAACAGATAATATTCAATGCCTGGTTAACCGCTCTTTCATCAGTACCGGTTACATCAACAATAATGTTATGTGTATCTTCTTTAAGTTTAGTTAACTCTCCGTTGATAATTGGAGGCATGGATAAAACATTATTGTCTTTATCAAGGATTAACGGATATTTATCATAGTTTTCAATCAAATGGGCATAATCCTTACCTTTGTCATGTTCAGTTAAAATCTCTTGAGGAGTCATTTTGCTATCTTTTTCAAGTGGAACAAAGGCATTTGCATCTTTTGGTGTTGCAATATATTTGAATGGACCTTCAACAACATCTGCATTGTGAATACCAATAGCGACTTTTTTTCTGTCTCTTCCAATAACCCAGTGAAGGTTTTCCTGAAAATCCATGCAGTATTTGAGTTTATCTCCGGAAAAGTCAACATTATCTATTTTGGCAAATCCAATAAATGGTCTGATTGCCGCAACGTCACTGTCTACGGTAACATATTCTCCTGATTGTTCAACTTTATAATCCGGAAAACCTATTTCCTGACCGATAAATCCTTTAAAAGACCTGGCCACTCCTTCAACAGACAGATTGTCAGGTCTGTTGGGGAAGAATTCAACTTTAATTTCTTCGTCATCAAAGTCTTCTATGTCACTGGACATCATAGGTAAGGTATCTATTAATTCGTCTTTTTCTATATTTATTCCTAAATCTTTTAAATCCTTGTATTTAAATGTTATAACTGGCATTTAATAACTCCATCTTTTCTAAAGTCCATAAAGTAAAATGAAAAATAGAGATTCAATTACAAAATGAAGAGCTCTATGTTCTAACTCGCCCATATTACGTATGAAAATTGTATGGGTCACGTCTATAACAAAATGAATTAGGGCTGCTTGAACACCGATAATTGGATTTAAAAAAACTATTGAAAGCACTATAAAATGAAATCCCGCCTCCATAATCTCATGAACCAGCCAAGTCTGCCAAGTGGATTTGGTGGATTGCCGGATTATGGCACCTAATAGAATGTAGAAGTTGTTTAAGACTTTCCACATTAGTGTAGTGTGTAATACATCACTTATAGCCAATACAATAGCAACATAAAACCATAATAATTCCATTTTTTTACACAGTCCTACTTTTGATAATATTAATAATATGATTTTATTGTATAATATAGTTAACGATTTTTTCATTTCTGTCGATTTGTAATATTGCTTTAACTTTGTTAACTTGCTTTGATTTGAAACTGGATGTTTTATATTCATTTAAAATTATATTAATAATTGTGTATTGTATATGGTAAAACAGATGATTTTTTCCCGGATTAAATCATGCAAATTCATATGGATTTTAAAAATTAAAATAAAAAGTGACAATCTTCAAAAAATAGTTTTTCTACTTGAATGGATTATAAGGAAATATCCGCAATTTAAATCAGTTTTAATCAAATTAATAGGTGAGTATGATGTTTGAAGTGTCATGGATAACTTAGATGGAGGATTAGGATTAAGCAATATTGATTTTCTTCTTAATTTCTATAAAAGAAAGAAAATCTTGTGAAAGTTAAGAAAGATATGACATTATCTTAAAAATAATTTTCCCAAGGAATATTGCAATTTTTTAAGATAAAATGGAATAGTTGAATATAAACTCCAAATTTGAAAAAAATTAATTATGATTTTTTGGATAGTAAAATAAATGATTTAGAGAGGGTTGGAAAATACATTACTTTTTAGGAAAATTTTTCCTTGAAATTCAATTTACAGCACAAACAATGCTTTTTGAATTAGAAATTCTGAATATTTTCCGACCATCATATATTTTTTCATTATTTTCATCTAAAATTTTAATTTTGAAATGATTTGTCATTCTTTGAATTTTATCTACTCCGCCATGTTGATTATCTTATTTGGATGATTTAATTATTTCAAAAGTTAATAGTTTTAAGGATAGGTGATTTGAATGTATGTCAATAAGGAGGGGGTTTGCTGAAGTTTAAAAACTATTTAATATTAATATTTCTTTTTAAATTTTACAGGCTAGAATGTAAGTCCAGAGATAAATAGGTGAATACCTCAATTATCTTAAAGGATAATGTTTTGGAAAAATATAATGATTTTTTAGATGGTAAAACAGATGAATTGGATTTTGAATTATTTGCATTCCTTGATTAATCAATTTGTCTTAACGGGAATTAATTCCTAAATTCAGTTTCAATAATTACTTTTTTAAATAATAACTGACATAATTAATAATATTATTTTTACTTACATTTAGCTAGGAGAAAAATATATGTCAAATGAAGAGATTCCTAAAGACTATGATTTTAAAAAAGAAAAGGATTGGGAGAAAAAATGGGAAGATGAAAACATCTACAAATACATTGGAGATGGATCTCGTCCTAGATACATAATTGACACTCCCCCACCATACCCTACCGGCTCAATTCACTTGGGTCATGTTCTAAATTGGGTTTACATTGATATGAACGCAAGATACAGAAGACAGAAAGGACAAGATGTCCTATTTACACAAGGATGGGACTGTCACGGTCTTCCAACTGAAGTTAAAGTTGAAGAGACTCACAACATCAGTAAAAATGATGTTTCAAGAGCACAATTTAGAGAGTATTGTGTTGATTTAA
>CACYBU010000009.1 GCA_902772665.1 uncultured Methanobrevibacter sp.
GATACTTATGCAGAAGGTTTCGGTATTAAAGTAACTAGAATTTTAGTTACTGCAGCTACTGAAGAATTAGCAAAAATTGCAGCTACTGAAGCAACTGGTTACGGAACCTCTGTTATTGGATGTCCTGCAGAAGCAGGTATTGACTGTTTTGTACCGGCAGAAAACACTCCTGACGGAAGACCAGGTTATGTTATCATGATTTGTCAGGGAGGTAAAAAAGCACTTGACCATGAATTAATGGAAAGAATCGGAATGTGCGTTTTAACCGCACCAACCGCAGCAGCATTCAACTGTCTTGAATCAGAAGACACTTTAAACACAGGTGCTAAATTAAAATTCTTCGGTGACGGATTTGAAGAAGAATTAGAAATTGATGGAAGAAAAGTATTCTCTATTCCAATTATGTCTGGTGACTTTTTAGTAGAATCTGATTTTGGATACAAAGACGGTGTAGCTGGAGGAAACTTCTTTATCCTAGCTAAAGACCAAATGACTGGTGTGAAAGCAGCACAGGCAGCTGTTGCAGCAATCAGTGAAGTTGAAGGTGTAATTACTCCGTTCCCTGGAGGTATGGTTGCATCCGGTTCTAAAGTAGGATCAAACAAATACTCAAAATTCCTAAACGCATCAACCAATGAAAAAATGTGCGTAACCTTAAAAGACAAAGTTGACTCTGACATTAGAGATGATGCTGACGGAGTATTTGAAATTGTTATTGATGGTGTAGATGAAGATTCTGTAAAAGCAGCTATGAAAGCAGGTATTGAAGCAGCATGTGCTGTTGACGGAGTCCTTGAAATTTCCGCAGGTAACTTCGACGGAAAATTAGGTTCTGCAATCATGAACTTACACGACTTATTCTAGAGAGTTTAACTCTCTCATTTTTTTTATTTACTGTACTACAGCAGTTATCTTTTAAATTTAGTTATAGAACTGAATGCAGATTTTATATCCGTGCAACTATTATCATGTTATTGATCATGTTATAAGAGTCATTTTCGTTTGAAACTGCACCACGGGTAACAGTGTGGGGGGTTGCATGGATAGGTAAATCCGCAGTTATTATAAACTAGACAGAGACCTATATGGCAACAAATTTACCAAACCCAATATTTGATGTGCACACTCCAAGTGAAAAATTAACTGTTAAAAGGGATTGTGGAATAGTAATAACTATTGAAAAAGCACCTATTAAATAGAAATCTATTGTTTTCGATTTATAATGGATTCATTTAAGATATCATAAACTATATTAATCATATTGTTAAATATTATATACATCATGTACTGGGGAAAGATTGCTTTTTTAGTGCTGATTATCTTCTTGTGTGTTGGATGTGCAAGTGCACATGACACAAACCAGACAGATGCATGTAAAGAGGATAATCTCACAGACCGGGAAATACTTCAGGAACCACCTGTTTATGAGGAACACAACATTACTTGTGATGTTAATCTGACAATCAATAATAATGAATCCATCAAGATTGATATGGGCAGATATGAATCAAACAATACTACAGTCAGTGTTTATAATTATTCAAGTTTAACAGTTTACATAGATAATGAATTGGTATTTCACCGTTCATTCAATCCCAACAACCATTATACATTCAACATTCCAATCGATGAGGGTAATCTTACAACTGAAAAACACAATATCCAATTTGAGCTGAAAATCAAGGATACATTTAAAAAAAGCACTCCTAAGATAAATCTTGAAAACAATATTTTACACCTCACTTTCAATGAATCAACCATATTAGACAAGAAAAAGAACTACCTCTACAGGTATAATTCAACTTTCACAGTTAATAAAAAGCCAAAACCAATAATCACTATTATAAATCTCACTGAAGAAGAAATAAACATTACTTATTCACAAAGCATATCTTTCATTGTTAATGGATCGGATTTTGGTGAAATAAATTTAATAATTAGCAATAAGACATTTGACACTTATTATTATGATAAAACACCATTTTTTGAAGAAATTTCCACTCTTATTAATTACGAATCAGCGGATATAAAGTATTTGAATATAGGAAGATATGATGTCGTGTTCGAATTCATAATGGAAAATTCAAATGTCACCTATCAGCCAGTGTTTAAAAAAATTAATTCAACATCAGTTTTTGAATTTAAAAAAGCCGAAACAACAGATTATTCTCAAGATCATATCTACAGATTCAATTTAATTCTAAACATCATAGATAATATAAAAGAGACAATAAAAATTAATAACTCCGATATTGATTCAATTAACATATTTTATATGGATTATTTTCCTATTGTTAGTTCTAAATTTTCAAAATTAAAAGTTTACATTGATAATAAACTGGTTTTCGATGGCAATAATTGGCAATCTCCTATAAACTATATTAAAAGTTATTGTCAACAGGATTACATTCCTGTTGGCAGTCACAATATCAAGTTTGAATTGATTCAGGAGAATACATATACAAAATATGATGTAAAGCTAATGGATATTAATGCATTCTTGTATTTTGAGTTTAGCGAAGTTGAACAGAGCGATTACTTGCATGATTATACTTATGTAACTAATTTAACTTTAAATATTTTAGAAAAACCTGTTTATATTGAAAAAACAATCGAAGATATATCTGGCGAATTGTCAAATCTAACTATTAACCGTACTGATAAAATTCATGTTTTTTATCAGGGTTCAAAGGAGGCATTGATGAAAGTCTTTGTTGATGATAAAGAAATTTATCGTTCAACGGTTAATTATATGGGCGAATTATTCATTGATACATTTATTCCAAGTATATCAGTTAATCTTGAAAATCCCCTGGATATTGGAGAAGGTCAGCATGATTTAAGATTTGAATTTCATATCCTGGATGAGGATTGTTATTTGATTCCAGAGGTTTATATTGCTGATTCTGCATTGCATTTTCGATTTTACACCACATATCATTTATCCTCCCCAGTTAATTATTTATGCACATTTAACACTACATTAAATGTTCTTGAAATAGATAAGACAATCACTATATTAAAAGTGATTAATAGAACATATGATTTAAAATCAATTGTGTTACTCAATTTATCTGAAGGTGATGACGACATAGGAGTTATACTTTCAAATGAAAATGGAACGGCATATAAATATGATGATTATATTTATCTTGAGGAGAATGGTACGGCTATACTTACATTAGAGTTATATGGTGATGAAGGTTATGATATTATTAACGTCGGCTTGTATAATATTACAATAATCAATTTTAATGACGGAACTTATGATACTGCTTTGGTAAAAATATTAAAAGCAGACATGAAAGTTGAGGAATATGAAAGTTATGAGAAATTCAAGGTTATTTTTACAGTTAATCCAATTTATGCACCGGAAAATATGATATCTACTATAACATTAGACGGCAAAACAAAAAAGATAAATAAGTATTGGTATTTTGATGATGATAGTATGGAATCGGAGGAGGATATTATATTCGATAACTTAATTCCCGGAGAATATATTGTTCATTTTCATTATTATTATGACATTAACTATAATTCAATAAAATATTCTAAAAAAATCACAATCCAAAAAGAAGATTCTGATCTTCACGCGGACTATGAAATCAAAGATGATAGTATTGAATTTAAAATATATCCTGGAATCGAAGGCTCCAGCAATATACTAACTGTAAAAATCGGGGACATAGTTAAAACAATAGCGATAAAAGAAGACACTGATTATGTGAATGTGACTTTTGAAAACTTAAAATCAGGGTTATATGATGCAATAATCGAAAGCCCGGAAAATGAAAAATACCTATCATCAAAACTGAATATTTCTTTTGAAATCACATATGTCAACCCTGATCCTCCTGAAGACGAAGCTATTGAAAACTCTAGTTCACCACAACCTCAAAATATTACAATTCCAGTCCCTGTTTTTAATAATATTGCCAATTCAACATCTCCTCTATCTACTGGAGGCAATCCGAAATCAGCAGCTTCAAATTATAATCATAACACAATCAAAAAAGCCGAAATAAATAATCATGGTAATTATCAGGCCAATCTAGATCAAAATACTGCTGAAAATTCAGTGGATAATAGTGTTAAAAGTTATGAAATCTTAAAATCTCCTTCTAAAATCATTAAAAATGATTCATATCTATTTCTAATTTTAGCTATTCTTATACTGGTTTTAATTATTTTCAAATCATATAATAATCATGAGGAATATTGATTTTTCAAATGTTCTTTTAATCTTTTATAGTTTTCTACCTAATTAATCTCCTATCCACTCCTTCATAATGATGTAACATGATTATAAACTTCTTCACTAACAATCCACATTAAATCATCCATGTCATCATAATCACTTTAATATGTAACAGATTTGATTATTTTCCATAAATCTTCTATTGGATTTAAATCAGGTGGTATTCCGGTAAATACATTAATTCAATTTTAACATCAGGGGTATGATGGATTTTTCCATTATCAAGAACCAATAAATTTCCTTCTCATCATTTAATATATTTTTAATACCGGAATTAATTAACAAACATATAATTCTTGTTTTTAGAGTGATTGAGATTTTTTGTAAAGTAATTTTTGTTGAAGTGTTGCAAATTTTTATTAAAGAGTGTATCTTTATTCTTTCTATTTTTATAGTATTTTACGAAATGTTTACTCCAAAAAATTTCATCACCCAATTTTCAAAATATGAAATCTTATCTACTTTTTCATAAAATTTTGACTCAAAAAGTTCAATTAATTCA
>CACYBU010000010.1 GCA_902772665.1 uncultured Methanobrevibacter sp.
TATCCACATTTTATACAAAATCCATATATATCGTCACCTGCGGAACCGCATTGCGGACATCGTCTCATCATAATATCACTTAAATTATAATTAAGAAAAATAAGTTTATAAAGTTTTTTAATTTGGTCTAAAAAAAGTGTTTTGAAGAATTGGCGCAATGCCTAATTCTTCTTTTTCATGATGAATATTCCACATCCAATACCGATTAGGGCACCAATCACAATTCCTATTATCAACGGTTGTCCGAAACTGCTTTCGTGATGTGTATTTCCTGTAGGTGCATTCATAATGTCCTGGATGCCCTGTTTGATGGTGTCGTTGTTGACATCCTTGACGACTAGGATTCTGTCGGAGAGATCCTGGTGGTTTTTCAGGAATTCATCTGCTGTGTCCTGATATGCAACAAATAGCATTCTCTTGTTTGTATTATTGACGCTGTGTTCTAGGATGTGTTCAACTTCATCTTTTGAAGTGAATTTATACACGCTTATATTGAAGCCGTTGGAATCTGCAATGTCTTTTACCATCACTCCATTAGTATCGTTTGCAACAACCATTGTGTCTGCTGTAACGTCTACGCCATGAGCTGATACTGCCGCTGCGACCAGTATTAAAAACAACATTGTCATTAGTATTTTTAGATATTTCATTTTTATCTCCTTTAAATTTGATTTATTTCTCGTATTTCAGGTTTGATTCTATCAATTGAAGTGACTATAATCACATTTGCGAATCCTTCAATAATGGATATGAATAAATAAAATGGAAGTAATGTTGCAAGTAACATATCGAAATTCATCGCTCCAGATATTACTAGAATGGCTATCTGTCCGAAGGTTGCAAACATTATTCCTATGACTGTTGATGCAAATATCGCCACTTTCTCGTTGATGTATGCAAACAGCTTATAGAATCCGTATGTTGCAATTGACAATATGAAACCCATTACTATGAAATTTGCACCCAATGATGTTATTCCTCCCATGTTAAGAACCAGTACCTGCATAATCAGGGTGATGAATGAAACGATTGTACTGGACAGTGGACCCAATAAAATTGCAATTAAGGGTATCAGGAAGAAGTGTATCGGAACGCCCAATGGTGAAGGCACTGAAACGGATGTGACTACAATCGTAAATACGCTGAAAAGGGCTATTGATATTATCCTTTCCTGTTTGTTTTCATCTTTTGAGAATTTATAAAAAAATATTGAGATTATTATTAATGTTATGACCCAGTATACTATCGCTTGTTCAAAACTTATTATTCCATCAGGTAAGTGCAAGTTACCACCTTATTATTTGTTTCCACCTTAACTTTGAAGTAATACTAATAATATTATTTTCGTATTATCTTTTTGCCCATATTTTCAAATTAGTAATACTTTTTGAACAATTTTTCTTTTATTGGGTGGTTTATTGCATATTTTTCAACAATTTTTTCAAAATAATAATTTTTAATTTTTCCTTAAATTATCGTTTTTGATTGATGGAGGTTTTTATTTGATTTTAAATTAAAAAATAAGCATGTTATTACTTTTTATTTTTGTAATACTTTTTTCCATATAATATAACAATGTTAAGGGTATTAGTTTTTACTAATTTGCTGTTACAGCCATTTACTTTAAAAATTAGATATTCAACTTTTAATGGGATGTTAAACTAGAACTGGATGTTCTAATTTAACACTTTTTCAAATTTTAAAGGCGAATTTTAGGTATACCTAAAAATCCTCCTTATTATTCTATAAGTATTGGAAGTATATAAATGTTTGTATAATATGATTATGGGGCGTTTTCATCAGTAATTTTCTATTTGATTTTTTTTTTTTTAAGAGTGTAGTTTTTTGTTATAATTGGTATTATTTTTTTGAAAAAATATATAACATTGTTAATTGATATTTTGATAAGTATTACATTATGGTTATTTATTTTCATGCCAATTAGCTATTCATAATTGCTATTTAGCTTATTGGGGGTATTTTAGCTGGTGATGTCCTATTCCATTTAATTAATACTAATTTAGAAAGTATTACTTTTTTTCGAATTTTTAAGATATTAGTAATAACTAAGTTTATATATGTATTATTAAAAAGAGTAACATGGATATTACTACTATATGTGGTGTATCTACTTTTTCAAATTTTGGAGGCGATATTATTAAAAAACAGGTTGTTTTGTTTATCACACTGATTGCTTGCTTGATGCTTGTAGTCGGTGCGGTATCTGCAGAAAATACAGATATCATTTCTGATTCTCAAAACGGTCTTCCTTTAGGTAATGATGTCTCAGATATTGTGGTTGAAGCTGATGATTCCAATATTGTATCTTCTGATGATGCAAAAGATGTTTCAGTTAATGTAAAAGTAAATTATGAATATTCTGACGATGAAAGTGAATTGGTTCCTGACTTTTATGTAGTATCAAATGATAAATATCTAAATTATACTAAATCATTTGATGTTAATACTAAAAATTATGTCTTGAAAATTAATAATTTTGAGGGCAATAATTTGAATATCACAGCCATGACTGCAGGTTATGGCACTGAAATGAAATTCATAAGTGGTGCTGATTTAACTAAAATCATTTCCTTCGA
>CACYBU010000011.1 GCA_902772665.1 uncultured Methanobrevibacter sp.
AGAATTAATCGGTGAAATCCCGTCAAGGGCACCGATTTTGTGTGCAGGATGCCCTCACAGGGCAATGTATTATGGAATTAACAAGGCAATTGAAGAGCTCGGATTAAAAACATCCGATGTCATATTTGCATCAGATATAGGATGTTATACCTTGGGAATAAATCCTCCTTATAATGCTGCCGATTACCTGCTGTCAATGGGATCAAGTGTTGGGGACGGATGCGGTTTTTCAGTTTCAACAGACCAGAAGGTAGCAAGTTTCATTGGTGATTCCACCTTTTTCCACAGTGGTGTTTCACCTCTAATCAATGCTGTTCACAATAAGCATAATTTCGTTTTAACAGTTCTTGACAACAGGATTACAGCAATGACAGGCGGTCAGCCAAATCCAGGAATTCCTGTTGACGGGATGGGGGATGAGGCTCCTGAAATATCCATCCGTAAACTGGCGCTTGCCTGTGGATGTGATTATGTGCGAGTCATCAATCCGTTTAACCTTGAACAGGTAATTAAAACTTATAAGGAAGCTTTCCAAAGAAATGATACTGCAGTTATCATATCAAAAGCTCCATGTACTTTAATCAAAGGTTTAGCTAAAAAACCTCCGGTAAATTTCGTTGAAAGTAATTGTAATTACTGTGATAAATGTGTAAATGAATTGGCATGTCCTGCTATTTCAAAAGTCAATGGAAAAATCACAATCGATAAGGCACAATGTGACGGATGTAATGTCTGCATACAGGTATGTAAATATGGTGCGCTTGAATCAGGAAGGTGAAATTATGGATAACTATTATTGTATTTATATTTGCGGTGTTGGAGGTCAGGGAATCATTAAAACCTCCACTATCATAGGTGAAGCCGCAATGAATCAGGGGCTGGATGTTGTAATGAGTGAAATTCATGGAATGTCTCAAAGGGGAGGATCAGTCTCTACAGAATTAAAAATTGGAGGCTACAATTCATCAATCATTCCAAATCAATCAGCTGACATGTTGCTTTCATTTGAACCTGTTGAAACAATAAGGGGACTTGATAAAGCAAACTCCGAAACTAAAATTGTTTTCAACACTCATCCGATTGTTCCGTCTTCAGCCGATAAACCTTATCCTAGTGTTGACGGCATTACCAAGACACTAAAAGAAAACTTTAAACATGTTCTTCCGATTGACGGGACACAGCTGGCCATCGATGCAGGAAGTATTTTAGCTTTAAACATGGTTCTTTTAGGTGCTGTAACTGCCGATGATAAGTTTCCACTTACAAAAGAATCTGTTATTAATGCAATGAAAAACAACCTCAAACCTAAATTCCATGAAATGAATTTAAAAGCTATTGAAAGCGGATATAACACTATCAAAGGTTAAATTTTAAATAGTATTCGAACATATATTATAATTAATAAAAACTGTTGTGGTATTATGGCTTACAGAATTGACAACGCTATTTTAAAAAAAGATAGAAACGGTAAATTAACATTAATTGACCCTGATGAAGTATTCAAAGATGAAGATGCTTTTATTGCAGTTAAAAGTGATGATTTCATCACTATTCAACTTTTAATCAACGGTATTTTAAGAAATGATTTCAAAAGGTGGAGGGAATTAGGTACAATTCCGGATAAAGAACCGCTTAAAAGTCTCTTTGTTCGTTTAGGTTATTCAAGAGAGGAGATATCTACTTTATTAAAAGAATTCTAGTTATTTCAAATTTAAAAAAATAAGTTGTAGAAAAGAATTTCAATCTTTCCTATAACTCTTTAATGTCTTTCGTATCAAGTATTTTGATATTGTTTTCATTTAAGGCATCTATTGCTTTTTCCATATTTTCCAATCTCATAACGACGATAGCTTCGTCTGTTTTACTGCTTACAAAAGCATATAGATATTCCAGGTTAATTCCGGTTTCGTCAAAAACAGCCAATGTTGAATTTAACCCGTTAGGCTCATCAGGTACGGACAAAAGAATAACTTCATTTTCCTTAACGATAAAACCGTCATTTTCAAGTGCTTCTATTGCCTTTTCATTATCTGATACAATCAACCTTAAAATTCCGTATTTTGTAGTATCAGCAATGGATAATGCACGGATATTAATGTTTTCTTTTGCTAATGTGTCGATTGCTTTTTTAATTCTTCCTTCTTTATTTTCCACGAAAATTGAAATTTGTTTTACTGTCATTTTATCACCTATTCAAAATCCCTTTCATCTATTACACGAACAGCTTTACCTTCACTTCTTGGAAGTGACTCAGGTTCACAGATGGTCACATCCACTCTTAGTCCGGTTTCAGATTTGATGGATGCCTGTATCTGTTTTTCTACTTTTTCCATTTCTTTCATTTCATCTGAGAACAGTTCTTTTGACGCCTCTACTTTAACTTCCACTTCATCGAGAATATCCGGTCTTGTCACGTGAATAAGGTAGTTGGGTGTGACTCCATGGACTTTAAGCAGTGCCTTTTCGATTTGTGATGGAAAAACCATAACTCCTTTGATTTTTAACATGTCGTCACTTCTTCCGGTGATTCTGGTCATTCTAACTGTTGTCCTTTCACATTCACATTTTTCACCGATAAGTGAAGTCAAATCCTTTGTTCTGAATCTTAAAATTGGCATTCCGGTTTTTGTAAGTGAGGTAAGTACAAGTTCTCCGTTTTCACCGTAATCAAGAGTTTCACCGGTTTCTGAATCGATTATTTCAGGATAGAAGTGATCGTCCTGTATGTGCATTCCATTCTGCTGTTCGCATTCCTGTGCAACACCCGGACCCATTACTTCGGTCAGACCGTAGATATTATGGGTTTTTATTCCGAGTGATGTTTCTATTCTGTTTCTCAGTTCGTTTGTCCACATTTCCGCTCCGTGAATTCCGATTTTCAGGTTGATGTCTTCAAGGGGGATTCCTGCTTTTTCTCGGGATTCACCAAGATATGCTGCATAGGAGGGGGTACATGTCAGAATTTCGCTTTGGAAATCAACCATTGTATCCAGTTGCCTTTGTGTGTTCCCGGCAGATATGGGGATTGTTATTGCACCCATTTTGTTTCCTCCATGGTGGATGCCGAATCCTCCTGTGAATAAACCGTATCCGTATGCGTTCTGGATGATGTATTCCTTTTTGGCCCCGGCCATTTTAAGTCCGCGTGCAATGCACTCTCCCCAGATGTCCAGGTCGTTCTGGGTATATGCTGTCACTGTAGGCTTTCCGGTGGTTCCGGAAGATGCGTGCACTTCCACGATTTCTTCTCTTGGAACTGCAAGGAGTCCCAGAGGGTATGCTTCTCTAAGGTCACTTTTTGTTGTAAATGGAATTTTTTCAATGTCTTTTAATGTCTTGATGTCTTCTGGTTTTAATCCTATCTCGTCGAATCGTTTTTTATAAAACTCCACATTTTCATATGCAAGTTTTACAGTTTTTTGTAGTCTTTCTAGTTGTATTTTCTCTTTTTTTTCTTTGCTCATACATTCTGCTTTTTCATTCCAAAACATAGTATCCCTATTTTATCAGATTTTACTTAATATGTTTAGTTATTATTTTTCATGATTATAAATCTTTGTTGTAATATTTTACACGTTGAAGTAAATATTGCTTAGAACTCGTTAAATTACATGTTAGCAACAATATTTCCTTTAATTTTTCAATAAAGTATATATAATTTGTTAATCATAGTTTAAGATGGTGATAAAAATGAATAAAGAATTTAAACAAGGAATGATAGAATTCGAAAAGGAAAATTATGAAAAAGCATTGAACCATTTGGAATGTGTAAATCCAACAGATAAAAACTACCGGGCTTCAATTGCTTTTAGAATATCTTCTCTAGTAAAATTGGAGCGCTACAATGATGCTTTATCAGTAATCAATCCTCTAATTGAAAAAGATCCATATGATGAACTGTTATGGTTTGAAAAGGCAGCCTGTCATATCAACCTGCATGAAAAGAAAAAAGCATATTCAGCAATGGAGTCTCTTGAAAGGGTAGTTGATCCGACAAACAAGCAGAAAATCCTGCTTGTTGCGAGATTATACAGAATGCTTCACAATGAATCAAAAACAATAGAATTCTGTGACAAAGCCCTGGAAATCGATGAAAACTATCAGGATGCTTTAAACGAAAAGGTCTTTGCACTGGTTAACAGCGACGATAAGGAAGCAATCGATGATGTTTCAGAAAGGTGGATAAAGGTTTCAGATAAACGCATTATTAGTTTAATACCTATATTTTTTCTGAAATTATTTTCCAAAGATTTTAGAGGATGCTTTGAATTGGTAAACGAGTATTGTGATGATGAAGAAATGGGTGAAATGCTGAAAGCTGCAATCTACAAGGATTTGACTGATGAACTTAATGCCGAATTGTTATTGACCCAAAAAATCGAAATCACACTCGATGAAGCTTTGAAATTAATGCTTGATTTTAAAGAACATGGAAAAGACTTTGGAAAGATACATGGGGTTCAATATTTCATATCCTAATATGCACCAGTGTATAACATAACAATATTTAAATAATTATTTAATTATACTAATTAATTGTAATATTAATTTGTTTAATATTTTAGTTTAGAGGTAATTATTTATGGACGTTATGATTTTAGCAATAATATTTATAATCTACATATTCGCCCTCGTATTTGTAGGATATTACGCTTACAGAAAAACAAAATCCTCTGAAGATTTCATGATAGCAGGTAAGGATACACACCCTTTTATCATGGCAATGAGTTATGGGGCAACATTTATCTCGACAGCCGCTATCGTAGGTTTTGGAGGAGTTGCCGGTGAATATGGGATGAGTGTTTTATGGTTAGCATTCTTAAATATTATTATTGGTGTATTTATCGCATTTGTATTTTTAGGAAAGAGAACCCGTCGTATGGGGCACGCATTAG
>CACYBU010000012.1 GCA_902772665.1 uncultured Methanobrevibacter sp.
GTTTAACAAATGAAGTTCTAATATTGCCCATTAACATTCCTCCTTAAAATTTCTTTCTGCTCATTTTTACTTAAAATAGTTAGCATATTTACGATTTGATCAATAATATCAACATCAAGATCTTTTTCCCTAGCCAATCTCTCGATTTTTTCATGAACAATCTTTTCTCGATTTTCATCATAAATCGGCATACCAAGATATTGCTTAGAAAATACAATACCTCTTGCAAGAGATGTTCTTTCGGAAATTAAATCACATAACAGATTATCAATTTCATCAATACGCATACGAGATTCTTCGAGAAGTATTTCGGCTTCCTCTTTATTTTCAAAAGATATTATTTCATCATTACTTTTCAAAAAATCACCAAATTGATAATAATATAATTTATTGAAATCATAGTATATAAACTATATGTTTAGTATTTAAATTAATCCATTAAATTTAAATAATGACTTCATCATTGAAAATGATTTTCCAATTGAACCCCTTGCAATTTTACCATGAGGAGTTTTTACCTCACAAGTTACCGCAGGAATATGTTTTAGATTAACTTCATCTTCTAAAGCACCAGGATATTCTCCGCCTGCTTTTTTATAGATTAAATATTTGACATTGCAATTTTTAGCAATGAATTTTGTCATAACTGCACTTTGTGCCGTTGGACTGTAAGTTCCCATTGCAACATTTTTTCCAGGAACTCCTCCAGGACGTGTGCAATGAAAATCCCCGCAGGCATTGCATTTGAATTTAACAATTAATTTAACTGTTTTATATGAAATAGTTCCTTTTACGTTGGCTTTTTCATTTAATGGAACACCATTATAATCCCTTACATTTTTCGCAGTTGCTTTTGGATTGACAAATGGGATTATATACACAGTACCTTTGATTGGATGAGATTCGAGATATTTAATTAATTTCAACGCTGCAATTTGAGAAGACAATTCATTACCGTGAACCCCTGCAGTGATAAATACCCTTTTACCATTACCCCCTTTGAATTTAATCATTGGAGTTCCTTTTTTAGCTGCCTTAACTATTTTCTTAACCAAGACAGATTCTGGAATATGTGATTTGATTTTTTTGTTGTTTTTTACATCCGCTCCGGATTTCCATTTGTAAACGGTTATTTTATATGCATTTTTAACTGTAATAGTATTGAAACCGGAAATATTTTCACAGGAAAATCTAACATTATATTTTCCGGCATTTAATTTTAACTTAATCAACGCCATCCCTCTATCATCCGATTTCATGTTGAATGTTTTACCCACCACCTTAAAAGTTACGAATTTATTTTTTAATATATTTTTCTTGGAATCTGTGACTTTTACAGAAAATATTACAGTTTTTCCATAAGTTGATGTAATATCATTTGCAGTTAATTTTACTTTTCCAAAATCACCATTAGTTTTAAAATCCGAATTTTCTTTTAAAATGTTATCTTCAGTTATATATGATAAATTATCATCATTATTTCCTATTTCTAATTTATTCGGAGTTTCTGAAGTATAAGAATCAGTCAGTATGTTCACTTGATTAAAGTCCGTTAAATTTGTGCTATTTTCATTTGCACTGACAGCAGAAACAGTCAAAAACAAAAATAAAAAGATTAATAAAATTTTTTTGATGATTTAACCCCCGTATTAAATATTAACTAATTGAATTTAAATAATGATTTTTGATGTTAGTGCATTATGAGCCAGGATTACTTCACAAGCCAGATTAGATGCCTTTAATATTCGTATCTGAAATTCAGCCAGATTTACAAATTCTTTTATGGAATTTGACAGATTTGCAATATATTTTGATAATGCTTCTGATTTAACTGTTGTTTGTATTCCTCACACTCATTTTATCATCAGTCCATGAAAAACAAATAGGAATACAGTTGAATCTTTTTCATAATATCCGGCATCCCACATTATCAACCTGTGTTTTGATGATTCTGCCTTCATAACTGCTCCATGCATCAGTGACATCATCAATCGTCTCATCATCAACAATAGCAAAAAATGCAGATCCTGTTCCTGACAATCCGGATGTTAAAGCACCTGCAGCCATGGCATCAACTGCAACTGAAGAGTCAAAACCCAAAGTTGCAGAATATATTAACCCATTTAAACTAATTGCCTTAAGGTAATCCTTTTCACATGCAAAATCAAATGCAACCTTGACCAACGGTGCTAAAACTTTCATTCTCCCCGCATCGCAATCACCTGATTTTGAATGAAAATTAGGCATGTAAATTAAAATGGTATGCTCTCGCATTTTCTCCTTTAAGATAAATTCCCTTTTTTTATTATCAGTAATGACAACTCCCCCAAAATATGATGCTGTTGCATCATCAAATGAACCGGTTATTGTAACTCCCGCTTCAAGTGAAGCATTAATTGCAGTGTTGATTACTTCCAAATCACTTAATGGAGTCAGATTGAATTCATCGGCAATTGTTTCTGAAGTTACCTTAACAATAGCGTTTGAAGAAGCACTGCTACTTGACAAACCGGAAGCCATAGGTAAATTGGATTTGGTCTTTAAACTGATTCCAAACTCTTTATCATCAATTTCATAATGATTGAAAACTTTTTTTACACACAAATCCATTAAATACGTATCGGCACCAACGTCGTTGACGCATTTAATACCTTCTGAAACTGTTTTTGCCTCACATTCAATATCCAATCCTATACCGAATGCTGAACCGAATCCCGTTGCTATTGCATTAATTATTGTCGCTGAACCAGGAGCTCTAACTATTTTTTTCATTTTTAACCTCGTCATATGGAATATCGACCTGTGAGAAATCATAAGCTCTGGTTCTGGCGTTCATAGATAAAATTACTCTTAAATCCTCATCATTGATGAGCTTATCTACTGCTTCGGCAATTGATGAGATTTTATTTGGATTGACCAACAGTCCCACATCATCATTGATTATTTCAGTAATTCCACCAACATTACTTCCGATTACTGGTTTTCCGCAGGCCAAAGCTTCAATTAATACCAGTCCAAAACTTTCGGAAAATGACGGTAAAATTAAAACATCACAACTTGGAATGATATTTTCAACGTCGTTTCTGGAACCGGTGAATATCACATCATGTATATTTTCATCCTCAGCCTTTTTTTTGAGCTTTTTAAATAAAGGTCCGTCACCTACAATTACCAGGTAATAATCACTGTTGGCAATTTTTTTAGCTTCCAGAAGAGAATCAACATTTTTTCTTTTAATTAAATTACCTACAAAAAGAACAACAGGCTTGTCTTCAAGTTTATATTCTTTTTTAAATGAATTATTTTCTCTGGAAGAAAATTTATCAACATCAACTGAATTCCATGAAATTTTAGTTTTATTGGCTATTCCCACAACGCCCGTAGCTATGATTTCATGTTTTAATGCATTGCTTACAGCAAAAACACCGTCAGCTGCACTCAGTACTTTTCTAATTGTTGAGCGCACCAATGGTTGAGATTTATATAATTCAAACATGTCAGAACCATGGGCTGTAACATAGGTTTTGATGTTATGTTCCTTTCCGACTTCAACAGCAGCCGCGCCTGCCGGGAAGAGATAATGACCATGAATAATATCAATGTCCTCTTTTTCAACAAGTTTTTCCAATGCTTTTTTAGCATTCTTTTTAAACATTAAACCCCTCACGCCGGGAATGTTAAGTCCTTTAGTTCCGATTACATGAATACCATCAATATCCTTAATTTCCTTGTGGGGATAAGTTATTACATAAACTTCATGTCCATCATCAACCAATTTTTTAGATAAAGTGTGTATATGAACTCCCACTCCCCCAACATGAGGCGGAAACTGACCTACCATAGCTATTTTCATAAAAATAAACTCCAATATTTATCAATTATATATAATGAAATAATGATTTAAATAACTATAACCTGAGGTGCAAGATTCAAAAAAAAATGAAATGTATTAAAAATGTAACTTCAGGAGCCACTCCAATCGATGAACCTTCATCAAATCTAACCGGTTGTTTTAAGCTTCAAAAGCTTATAAAATAATAACTGAAGCGGAAAAGTAACAATTCTCCTGAAATCCTAAATTTTGATTTGCCTGAATTGAGTCAGTTCAGTTTTAGATGAAATTAAAACTCAATATTATTTACTCGACGCTGTTAATTTTAGCAGTCATATTCTCAGAGAAATCCATCTTTGCAAAGGACTCAGTTTGAGGAAGAATCATGTCAAATTCCTGAATGGTGTCCATTGCTCCGGTTCCGTTTTCCATTGTTAATCCTAAAACGTGACCTCCCTTATCTTTAGCGTCGTTTAAGAAATGCAAGTGCCAACCATGCATGTTCAGTTCACTCATATATTCAGGGAAGTAGACTGCAACAATTGTTCCTGACTGGTTAGTGTAGTTGAATACCTTCTGGTCAACTTTTGCAACTTCTGTAAATTCCTTATATGGTTTTTCCTGTTTTTCAACACTTCTAACGGTGATATTTGAGAAATCACCTTTGAGTTTAGCAACATATATATTATTGATTCCGTGTTTTTTAATTTCCTTATCCAATTGAGCTGTCAAATCATCAAAACTGCTGGCAGAAATTTCAGGTATCTTTTCATCTTCATCAAAAGGAGTTACTGTTGAAAAAGGGACAGTTTCATTGTCTTTCATAACATTGACACTTCCGTCAGCAGCTGCCTGATAGACCACGCCATCCAAAACAATCATTTCACCATTTACACCTTCAAAAGTACCCAGCCCAGTATCTCCGTATGACTTTAACTCTCCGACAGTGATTACACCATCATATTCTCCATGCATGAATGACTGCATCAAGGAAACTTGATGTATTGCATCATCCATCACTAAAAATTCACTCTCAGCATTTACCGCCGAAATAGCCAGTAAACAAGAGATAAAAATACTTACAAACAATATCTTTCTATTTAGCATAATATTTCCTCCATATTTCCAATATATGCTTGATTTTTATTATATTTTACTATTTTTTAAACTTTGGTGTTATATTTTTATGTTCTGGAATTTTTCACCCTATTTTATCATTATTTTAAATTTAAAGTAAAATTCTTTATTATAGAAAAAATTCAAGATTTAAAATCAATACAATATGAATTTAAGCATTTAATCTTACTATTCCATTCTATCAATCATTCTAAAGATTAAGTTTTTAACTTTGTTTTAATATATAAACCATTATAAAACTTATAAACTATTTTAAACAGATATTAATTGTACCTTGTTGAATGGAGTTCAGATAAATGCTTAAAAAAAATTCTAAGAGACATGATTGAATATAATGTGATTCCGAAGGATTCCAGTTGGACAAAAATTTTGCAAATGCAAGAAAATTAACTGTTGGAGATGAAATCTCATTTGAAAGGAACTGTATTGAAATTACAAAAGTAATTCGAAGATTAGATTATTCACTAGAATACGTTTATAATTCCCCTGTTGCTACAACCGTACCAAACCACAAAACTGTCAGTTTTGCTTACATGTCACATAATACATTACCATCAGACAATATAACATATAACGTCCTCAATGTAAAATTTGATGGAACTCCTGAAACATATTCAAACTTTTAGATTATAGTTTAAATGGATATTAGACCTTATTTTTAGAAAAATCAAATTATTATAGTGTAAAAATAGTTTCAAAATCAATCAGTT
Organism: uncultured Methanobrevibacter sp.; assembly: GCA_902772665.1. Lineage (GTDB taxonomy): Archaea > Methanobacteriota > Methanobacteria > Methanobacteriales > Methanobacteriaceae > Methanocatella. The sequence continues at coordinate 5,680 of CACYBU010000012.1, forward strand.
AACAAAAATCATTATCCTCCGTTTTTCCATCAATTTTACTTTCATATCTAGGTAATAAATTAAACCACGTAATGTAACTTAATAGTAATTAATCTTGAGGCAATTATATTAAACTAAATTAGGATTAATCCTATTAAACCTTTTTTCTATTTCTTATTATATTTAGAATGAAAGAGAATTATTTCTAAAAATATAAATATCAATTAACAACAAAAATTGATTCAAGAGTTAAAATATTTGGTTAAAATATTTTTTTCTGATTTTTGGAAATTAATATTTTTTTCAAATCAAAATAGGAGTTATTACATTTATGGTGAAGATTTATTTTCATCAGATTATCAAAAGTAACTGAATTATGTTTAAATACTTTAAATGAATTAATGAAAAATGGAAAAAAGCAAAATATTGATAGTTTTAGATGTTATGTAATAAATGCTGATGAATTAATGGGAATTAATATCTTGACATCATTAAAGTAGATTGATAACGGCAAATTTTACCTCATACGATTAAATAATAAAGCTACTCACGACAATATCCCAATCTATAGCAACGATAAGGATATAGCTGTTCACATGGCAGAATCCGTACAGTACAAAAATGTTTATCCTGACAATACCGATTTAAATAGTACAATTACTGTTGCTGAAAGCATAACTTAAGCTTTGCTTTCAATAACCAAAGGATTATGCAAACAACAGAAATTTAAGCAAGGTTAAATCAACAGTAGAAAAAATACAGAAATTAATATAGAGACACTAAAATCACAATTAGAGCAATATAGAGAAAATTACCTATTGATACTTAATAAACTAATTAAAAATACTTAAAATTAAATAGGAACTGATAACTATGGAAATTATTAACCAAAAACAAACGCCCAAAAGAAATTTAAAAAGAAGCCTAATTGTATTCATTGGAAATATCTTAGGAATATATTTAATATCTTACTTAGGATTAGGAGTCGAAGTTAGTGAATTCGGCGGCGTAACTCTTTTAGTAATATTTATTAGTCTAATCAATGCAATACTCTGGCCTATTTTAACAAGAATAGCAATGCCATTTTTAGTTCTAACCTTCGGTGTGGGAACATTAATATTAAATGGGCTTCTGCTTCAGATTTTCGGACCCCTATTTGGGATAGAAATTAAAGGTGCCGCCATGATTCTTGTTCCATTGGCAATGGCCGCCGTCACAACTATACTGTCCTCATTAATAACAATTGAAGACGACAGCTCATATTATAGGGCAGTTTTAAGAGATGCGGAAAAGAAAAGAAAAACTGAAATTAAAGATTATCCGGGAGTAATAATTATTGAAATTGATGGACTTGCTTACGAAGTTTTATGTGAAGCAATCGAAAGAGGAGATATGCCTACCGTTAAAGCAATGATTGAAAGCAACTATTACACTCTTAGAATATGGGAAACCGATTTATCTTCCCAAACCGGTGCGAGTCAGGCTGGAATACTTCATGGAAATAATGAAGGCATTGTTGCATTTAGATGGATAGAAAAGAGTAATGGCAATCAGATGATGCAATGTTCCGGAATGACTAAAGTGCCCGAATTAGAGGAAAGAATTTCAGATGGAAACGGTTTGCTTGTGGATAATGGAGCAAGCAGATCAAATCTGTTCTCTGGAGATACTGATAATGTAATATTTACATTCAGTAAGATAACAGATTTCAAAAAATTATACAATAAGGCATGGTACTCCGTATTCTCCAATCCCAGCAATTTTGCACGTATAATTGCTTTGTTTCTTGCAGATATAATACGTGAAATCTGGTCACAGTTCATACATTCAATAAAAAATATTAGGCCAAGAATAAGGCGTGGAATAGTATACATTCCAACAAGAGCCGCTACAAATGTATTTATGAGAGAAATCAATACTGCAACATTAATTGGGGACATGATGGTTGGAGAGGTCGATGTTGCATACTCAACATATCTGGGTTATGATGAAATAGCCCATCACTCAGGAGTCAGGGACAATGACGCATGGTTTGCCTTAAGAGAAATGGACAAACAAATCAAACATTTAACTGATGCAAATAAATACTGCCCTAGAAACTATCAGTTTGTAATCCAATCAGACCATGGTCAGACAAACGGAGCTACATTTACCCAAAGATACGGTGAAACATTTGAGGATTTTGTCAAATCACTGCTTCCCGAAGATATGAGCATGTTTGCAAAAATGACTTCAAATGAAGACCACTTTGCAGGAGAATACACTCCATTTTCAAGGAAAAATAAAAGAATAAAGAAAGAAAAAGAAGAAGACCAGGAATTAAGTGATTCTGAAGTAATCGTATTGGCTTCAGGCAATCTTGCAATGATTTATTTAACACAATGGAGTCAAAGATTAACATACGAGGAACTTAACAGTTATTTCCCTGAATTGATACCGGGCATTATAGGAAATGAATATGTCGGTTTTATTTTAGTTAAATCCAAAAAACACGGTGATTTGGCTATTGGGAAAAATGGAACTTATTACTTGGATAGTGGCGAAATTGAAGGTGAAAATCCTCTTGAAGGATTCGGAGACAATATTGCCAGACATTTAAAAAGAACCAGCTCTTTTGAACATACTCCGGATATTCTGGTCAACAGTTTTTATGATGAAGAAGCAGATGAAGTATGTGCTTTTGAAGAATTGGTTGGAAGCCATGGTGGAGCAGGTGGAGACCAGTCAAAACCATTTATACTCTACCCTTCAAGTTGGAATGTTCCTGATGATGACATAATTGGTGCAGAAAACATTTATAAGTTGTTAAAAGAAAATTTAGCGGAGTTAAAAAAATAATTCTACATATGAAAGTATAAAATAACTAAAATACAATAAGATATGAATTTAACATGATTCATTATCTTATTCTTTATTATTTTTAATTAATGATTCCAATTCATCCAAACGTTCGTTTAATTCTTTTTCACGTTTATGATTATGCTTTAATAAAATTGCAGCAGTTAATGTTGCAGTACCTACACCCGATATGGTGTATCCTCCCCAAACCAAAACCAATGCAGTCAATTTACCAATACCTGATTTCCCAAGAATTGCATAACCATTACTTGTAAATGCATTTGAAACCATAACCAGTGCACTTAAAGGGTCAACACCTTCCACAATCGAGGTTACAATGAAACTGACAAAAATCAAGGAGAATAATAATACAATAGTAATCCCAAGACTATTTGTTTCGGTATATTGTCTGAACTTGTCATAATATACCTTTATCAAATAGGTATAAACAAGAATGTGCATCGCATAAATTGGCCATATTAGAACAGATCCATTAAAAAAAATGAGTGCAATAGTTTCATAAGGTATTAACAGGAAAAATAATATTCTATTCTTCCATGAACTATAATCCAAAGTTAAAGCAATATATAATGATACAATTAGCTGTACAACGGCAATGCCGATGAAATCATTTCCATGAACTATAATTATGTATACTATAAAAACAAAGAAAACCAACATCATTATCAAGTAAAAAACTTGTTTTAATGTTTGAAGTTCTTCTTCAGGAAAATATTCGAGTGGATTTAAAGCCCTATTTCCACTATTCTTTAATTTTTCATATATAAATTTCCCCGCTACAACCAACATGGTGAATATTAAAACTGAAACAACAAATTCATATAAAATCACAAAAATTTCCATATGTATAATTTATAAATTCACTTATTTAATTTTAACAGAAATATAATTAACTGCCAATAGCTGAAATTGAAACTTGACAGACATCAACTATATTTAATTTAATTAAAAAAAAGTTTTAATAATAGTAGATTAGATAATCCGATATAAAATTATGAATAAATCCTAATTAAAGACATTTACAAAAACTATATAAAACAACAAAAATAGAAAATTAATATAAGTATATAATATTTTTGAATAAATCCATAACAAAAGTTAGTTATGTTTATTTATATACTTAAATTGAGAATAATTTGGAGGAAAATAAAATGAATGAAACAATTAAGGAACAGTCTTGGATTCCACTAATAATAGTGGCACTTGCTTCCTTTATCATAGCTTTGGATGCTACATTCATGAATGTAAGTATTGCTCAGGTTGTTGCTGATCTGCATACTGATGTAAGTACCATTCAAATGACCATGTCATTTTATACTCTCATCACTGCCGCATTCATGTTGCTCAGTGCAAAGCTTCAGGACATAGTTGGTAAAAAGAAGCTGTTTTTAATCGGTACTGCACTTTATGGTGTCGGTACATTTACCGCAGCAGTAAGTCCTAATTCTACAATATTGTTTATCGGATGGGCGGCAATAGAAGGTGTTGCCGGAGCATTAATGATGCCTGCTACTGTTTCAATTATAAGTGGAACATATTCCGGTGAAAGACGTACCGTTGCATTGGCAATTGTTGGTGTTATGGGCGCAGTTGCAGCCGCTATCGGCCCACTCTTCGGTGGAGTCATGACAACATTTTTAAGTTGGAGATACGGATTTGGATGTGAATTAATAATCGTTATTATTATTTTAGTAATGCAAGGCAAAATACCTAATTTCGCACCTACTGAATCTAGAAAGGACTTGGATATTTCAGGTGCTATAATTTCATTTATAGGTCTTGTTTTATTAGTATTAGGTATTTTATCACTGACTAAAGATTTCAACACAAGCATAATTATAATAATCGTCGGTATAATTGCTTTAGCAGGCTTTGCATGGTTTGAACTCAGAAGAAAAAGAAGTGGCAAAGTGCCATTGTTTGATATTGAATTATTGAAAGACAGAAATTTACGCGTAGGTACAACTATATTGTTATTGGCTTATCTTTCAATGGGAGGGGCATTGTTTGCAGTTTCCCTCTTCTTGCAAAGTGTATTGCAGTTAAATGCATTCAATACTGGTTTGACCACTCTTCCGTTGACTTTGGGTCTGCTTATTTTTGCAATAGCTGCTCCAAGTTTATCAGCAAAACTTAGTCACAAGAAACTCATGGCAATAGGATGTATAATCGCAATCGTTGGATGTCTACTATTAAGCACACAGTTTAAAATGAATACCACAATGATAGATCTGCTGCCTGGAATGTTTATAATGGGAGCAGGACTTGGTTTTGCAATGGCTTTAAGTGTGGATGTTGCATTACTCAATATTCCAGCTGAAGGACAAAATAATGCATCAGGCCTTACTTCAACCGGCCAGTCACTAGGTGAATCAATGGGTACAGCAATTATTGGAGTAATTTTAATTCTTGGAGTTATGGGTGGTGTTTCTCATGCAGTAGATATATATGCCCCAGACTATTCCGGAAATGAAACATTCCAGTTAGAGGTTCTGAATCACTTCCAAAAAGTAGGTAATTTAAACGATGTTAAAGCGGACAGTACTATTGTGAATGTTGTAGATATCATTCTTCAAGATTCAATGGCATTCGTAATGCAGGTAACGGCTATTCTGATGGGAATTGTATTTATTCTTACATTGCGGCTACAGGATAAAAAAATTAAAAACAAATGAGGGTTCATCTCTCATTTTCTTTTTTTAATTGTTTTGAAGGAAATTAAAAATACATTACACACCACAAAAGACGCATTCAAACTGCACATCATCCGACATCACTATTCCCTGATATACTTGTCACCAAACACACAGTGGGATTCCTAAATCTTAACCTAAATTTTTAAAAAATATCAATACCCTCCCTCTTTTACAACAATGATTAAATAGTGTAAAAAAGAAATAATAATATATAAAAGGCATTTTGCTTTTTGGATTTTTATAATTTTCACTTGAAAAAGTGAATATAACAAAATTTGGAGGAAAAAATATGGAACAAAATAAAATATCTGGAATATTATCTGTAATTTTAGGATTAATTTTTATAATTTTTCCTATTTTCGGTACAGCAGCAGTGTCCATTCTTGTTGGAATAAGTTTAATATTCCTGGGTATAATATTAATACTATCAGGATTTACAGCACTTAATATTGTTATTGGAATTCTAGCAATTATAATTGGGCTAATATTTGTATCCAACATTGCAGCATTATCCTTCCTTTTAGGATTGCAATTCTATATAATCGGTATCATACTGATTTTGGCAGGTATTACAGGTCTTATCTCAGATACACCAATATCAAAAATTGCTTCAGTATTGATTATAATTTTGGGTATACTATCCTTTGCTTTTGGAGGATTTTCAATCGGACAGCCAATTTTTGCTGCAATTCTAATAGGTGTAGCTTTAATCATTGAAGGAATAGGATTATTATTAGAATAGAAATTTAACAAGCAATCTTTGATTGCTTTTATTTTTATTTTTAGAAATTATATATTGAATCTTTTTGATTTTAACTCCACTTTTTATAAACAACACGAATCATGATTTTTTAACAATTAAAAACCAATGAATTACTTGAATTAAAAAAAATAAAAAATAAAATGGACATGTTTTTAACTATGTATAAATTAATTATCTTAATCTTATATGATATTGAAAAATATCTTATGCAGAATTGATTTACTATAACTGACGGTGAAATGTTTAAAAATATTAAAAGGGTGAGATTAACATGAAATTAACGGGAATAATTAAGGATTCTTTTCTATTTCCATCAAAAAACACTGGAAGATTTGCAATTTATCTTCTTTTGTCAGTTTTGATGGCAGGATTTATTGTTGGAGGAATTTTAACAAATTTATTTGGATTATTTAATGCTGAAAATTATCTACTTGGAGGAATATATTTTATAATTGCCCTGCTAATTGGATTTATACTCTCCGGTTATCATATCAAAATTGTCAAATCTGGAATTGAACTTGACGATGATGTTCCAGTTTTCGAATTGTTTGAAGACTTTATGACCGGTTTTGACTGTATTGTTGTTTCATTAGTTTACTTTATAATTCCGGCATTAATTGTTTTAGTTATAGGGTATGACACAAATCTTTTCAGCAATGCCGTGGCAATTGTCGAGGAAGTTTTTACACAGATATTCAACATGTTGATTATGGGCAGTTCCGCAGATACTGCAGTTAATGCATTATCCCATACTGTATCCAATTTTATGGGTTCTTTAACTATTACTATTACTGCCGCTTTAATTATATTTTTAATCTTTGGAATCATTCAATCCATGGCTGAAGCAAGATTAGCAAATACTGGCAGTTTAAGAGAAGCTTTAAATATTTTTGAATCCATAAAAGACATAGCAAGAATCGGTGTGGGCAAGACAATCATATTAATCCTATTAATTATTGCAGTTATTGTTATTATTCAGATTTTATTAATAACTTTCCTATCTTCTTATATATTTTTATTATTCGTTATTGATATTATCCTAACTCCATACCTATCATTAGTTGTTCAAAGATCCCTCGGATTATTATACTCAGATATAACTTAAATATTTAAGTTATATTCTTTCTTTTTTTATTAACACCTTGAAAAACAACAAAATTCCAGAATAAAAAAATACATCACACTTTTTGTGCTTAAAAAAAAAAGTATAGTAAAAATAAAATCAAGATGACAATTAAATACTTCTTCAAGTGACCATATTTACTTAAAAAATAATTTAATGCCATCTAAAATTGTAATATTTATATCAACCGACTAACCATCAGTTATGTTTTCTACTGTGGATATAACCTCATCCAAATCGATATTGTCCGGATAAACATTTTTGTACTGTACTGATTTAGCCATGTCCAATGCCTTACTTTGATCCTTGCAACAGATTATAATGTTGTCTTGAGAAGTTCCATTAGATAAAGGAATACAATAAAATTTACCGTCATAATGAACTTTAACGATATCAGACAAGTTTATTTCCAAATCACCAGCATCTACAACATAACATTTAAATCCATCCACATTTTGCATATCCCCGCTTTCTATTATCTCATTGATAGTATTATAACTTAATCCTATTAATTTTATAACTCCGTCACCTTCGTGATTGTTATAGCTGACTAATATTCCATCATCCCAATACCAAAGTTTGACTCCTTCATAGTCTCCGCAAAATTCAGTTTGATTGATTGGAACATCGATAGTTGTTCCATTTGGAGTCAAATTCATTTTTTCATATTTTGGTGAGCTTGTTCCCATTGCTAAAACGGCACCCGCAATAACCAAAATCAATACACCAACAATAATAAGTATTATTTTATTATCCATAGATTATCCTCCTTTTTTAGTGAATTACACATTGTTTATAGAATATTCTTTCAAACCCATAGCTAATTAATATTATAATCTAACAACTATAGATATATATTCATATAAATAAAGATTAAACTTCATATTATATAAATTTTAGAAGTCTGAATTTTTGAGCCACAATTAAATATTTGAACCCGATATATACATTATCAACATGAAAATTCAAACATACCGCCCCATCTTTTTAATAATAACTTTTAAATATTATTTTTTTAATATATATTAATATCTCTTAAGGAGAATAAAAAAATATTTAGTGGATGTAAATATGGATATAACCGAAATAATTAAGAATGCATTTTTATTTCCATCAAAAAACCTGGAAACATTATCCATTTATGCTATTCTGACACTGCTATCTGGAGCATTTGCTATTGAAGGAATAGTGACATTAATTTTTGGGATTATTGATATTGGAAATTTAGTAATTGGAGCAATATATATCATAATTGCAATAATAATCGGACTTATTACACGGAGAATATCAATTCAGTGCATTAAATCCGGAATTGACCTGGAGGAAAAATTACCTGATTTCAACTGGTGGCAAAGTTTTGGTACCGGTTTTAGTAAAATAGTTATCACAATATACTACTTTTTAATTCCAGCTATACTTGTTGTATTAATAGGATTAATCACAAACATTTTTGGAAACATCATGAAATTCGCTCAAGAATTATATTTACAGGCTCCCCATATCCTTATGGGAACTGCCTCTGTTAGAGACGCAATATATCATGCGGCATTTCCTTTATTAATTTCTTTAGCCATTACCATTTCCATTGGTGCAATTATATTTTTAATATTTTCATTCTTCCAAGCTATGGCCGAAGCAAGATTGGCACATACAGGCAGTTTAAAAACAGCTTTAAATATTTACGGATCAGCAAAAGACATATCCAGAATTGGTGTAGGCAAAGTAATCTTATTATCCATATTAATTTTTGTGATTTACAGCATTATTGAGACTGTTTTAGCAGTTATATTCGATCAATTTTTGGTTTTATCAATTCTCACCATCATAATAACACCATACCTAGGATTATTTGGTCAAAGAGCACTTGGATTATTATATTCAGATATAGTTTAATTTTTAAACTATACTCTCCTTTCCTTTTTTTATCACCCAAATTTGAAATCAACATGTAGATATCATGTTTTAAAATAAACTAATTTTCAATATCCTTATTTTTAATGTCAAAGAGACTTCATTAAAATTATAGTTATAAATTTCCTTTTAATTTAATAGACCCTAAAATGAAGAATAATAAAGTAAAAAATAGTGAAGCACATCTATAATTTCCTCATTACCTCCACAATTCCATGTGCAAAGATTACCTTTGAACTCCCACATCATAGGGGGTTCGAAAAAAACCCATTTGATTTTCCTATCATGACCTTTAACGTTAATGTCAGAAGAACAATACATCCTGCGAATTATAGTATATTACGAAAAGTTTATCCCTACTGAATGACAAAAATTTAATCATGGAAACTATAGATAAACTTGAAGAAAAAGAAATCGCAGAACTTGATAAATATCTAAAAGAATATAGGCAATCTCACAATATTTATATGAGACTATTAGCAGTTAGAATGGTAAAATTAGGAGAAACTAGAACTGCAGTTGGAGAATTTATTCGTAAAGATAGAAAAACCGTGGGAAAATGGGTTAAATATTATGATGA